>JBDHMR010000282.1:0-3409 GCA_039656035.1 Gemmatimonadota bacterium | reverse complement strand
ACCGGGGGAACACCAACGACCGCGCCGACCAGCAGGAGCGCAGCGACCAGCGCCCAAATCCGCGTCATGCGATACTCCACTGTCGTCGTGGGCCCGCGAACTGTGGGCCTTGGGAATGTGATAGGATCTCCCTCACGCTAACACGGTCATGTAACCGCAGCAAGGCAACGTCCTTGCGAAACCGCCCAAAAATTAGCATCATCCGGTGCGGCTTGCTACCGGATTCCCCAACACACACAGGTCAATCGAGACGACCATGACGCTCTACCGCCGGACCCTCAGCAGGCTGTCGATCGGCATCGGTGCCGTTGCCATCGGCTTGACCATGGCCCAGAGTCCGCTTGCCGCCCAGATCAAGCACAGCATCGGCATCGTAGGGGGGATCAACTCCTACGATTGGCAGGGACCCGTCAAGAACGACACCGCGACCTACGAGGCGCAGATATCCGGCTGGGTTGGGGCGTCCTATCAGGCCCGGTTCAACATACGATGGGGCGCCAGAGTCGAAGCCATCTTCGACAACAACAAGACCACCATCACCGCCACCAACGAAGCGGTCAAGCTGCAATACATCCGGCTGCAACCGCTCGGCGAGTTGTGGGTCACCATCAGCGAGCCGTCCAACACCTTCATGGTGCTGTCCGCCGGTCCGTCGTTCGGCTTCAATCTCAGTTGTGACGTTGGGGGGACCACCTGCGACGACATCACCTTCCCGTCCGACATCGCGCCGTCGCTCACGGATGTCAGCCTGCTGGGCGCCATCGGTTTTGCGGCCGGATCTTTCCTGGCGGAACTGCGCTACAACCTCGGCCTCAAGAACCTCAATCGCATCGCCAACGGGCCCGAATTGGAAACACGAGAATACTTAATAGCGTTTTCGTATTTTTTCGGGCTCAACTAGCCCGCTACGGCGACACGTTGAACGGATTGCTGTTCCGCGCCGGAAACCCCTCGGCCGTGGCCACCAACTGGTAGCCGATTCCCGCCTGATCGATACTCAAGTCGGAAAATGTTGCTACCCCATCCACACTCTGGACCGCGAGCGTGCCGCTCAGGATGGCGCCTGCCGAGCCCGTGGTCGGGATGAGCGCAACGGTAATCACCGCGTCGATGCTGGTCACCTGCGTCTGGTCACCAGTAACGAAGCCGACCAGCACCGCCGGGGCAATGGATTGCCCCGCTGCTGCGTCGGACGGCTGCACGCGGAACGACAACGCCGTGGCCTCGGGTTCGGTCGATGAGCAGGAGCCGACCACGAGGGTAGCGGCAATCAGACTGAGGATGGTGCGACGACGCATTGGAGTTCCTCTAGCAAAGTGTACCGCAATCTATGATACTCGCGGCCTGATGGGTAGAAATCGCCTCTCGGCGGCCGTATCGCGCAGCGCGGTTGCCCTCATCGGCCGTCCGGGCCACTTTTGGGTTGCAGGGCCCTTAGCTCAGTTGGTTAGAGCAGCGGACTCATAATCCGTCGGTCCCGGGTTCAAGTCCCGGAGGGCCCACTCAAAACGGGGGCGTTTGCCCCCGTTTTGCGTGGGTCCTCCGGGACTTGTTCCTTGAAGCCCGACGAGCGGGCTTCTGCGGGTCAAGTCCCCATTCAGGTCGGGCGAGCCGGCGTTTCTTGTGGGGCCTTTCCGGCCTTCTTCAACATTTCTTCATACCCTCCACCCGATCTTCCCTTCCACAACCGTCTGTGGAGGACATCATGCTTCGACGATCATCCATCGTCGCGGGTCTGCTGGTTTTCGTGCTGGGCCACGTTTCGGCTCAGACCACGGCCACCGGTGAGACCCAGTTCGTCAAGGAATTCGGCACCATGTGGACCTTCGACGCTCCGCCCCTGGAGTACTGGAAGGCCACCTACGACTTCGCCCCAGACCAGGCCTGGCTCGACCACGTCCGGCTGGCCTCGGTGAGGCTCCCCAACTGTTCGTCGTCGTTCGTGTCGCCCGACGGGCTGGTGATGACCAACCACCACTGCGCCCGCGGCTGCATCAGCGCGGTCTCTCCGGCCGACACCGACTACCAGGAAACCGGTTTCGTGGCCCGGACCCGGGCCGAGGAGCTGACATGCCCCAACCTGTGGGTCGACCAGCTGCTGTCGATCGAGGACGTCACCGAGCGGGTCAGGACCGCCATTACCGCCGACGTGCCTGCCCGGCAGGTAGCCCAGCGGGATTCGATCACCACGGTGCTGGAAGAGGCCTGCTCCGCCGACACCGGTGACCACTGCCAGGTGGTCCGCTTCTATCAGGGCGGCATGTACTCGCTCTACCGCTACCACCGGTTCAGCGACGTACGCCTGGTGATGGCCCCCGAGGAGGGCATCAGCTTCTTCGGCGGCGACCCCGACAATTTCACCTACCCCCGGTTCGACCTCGACTTCACCTTCTTCCGCGTCTATGAGGACGGACAGCCGAGAACCACCGAGCACTACTTCCCCTGGAGCGACTACGGCGCTGCCGAGGATGAGCCTGTCTTCGTCACCGGCAATCCCGGATCGACCGGCCGGCTGCTCACCATGGCGCAGATGGAGTACCTGAGAGACGCCGACTACCCGGCCCGCCTCCGAAGCTACCAGGCCCGTCTCGGCGTCCTGCGTGAGCTGGCGGCCGAAAGCGACGAGGCCAGGCGGCAATACCAGAATCAGATCTTCGGGCTGGAGAACGCCCACAAGGCCGTCAGCGGCTATCTCCGCGGTCTGGACGATCCCGAGATCATGAGCCGCAAGGCCACTTTCGAAACGGACTTCCGCGACCGCATCGCCGCCGACCCCTCACTCCAGGCTCGCTACGGTGACGCCTGGGACCGCATTGCCGAAGCCCAGGGCGCCCTCGGCGACATCGCTCCCCTGGTCAGGCACTACCGGTTCGCCGGCTCGATGCTGTTCACCATGGCAGGTGGCTTGGTACGACTGCCGCAACAGCGGGCGCTCCCTGACTCCCTACGGCTGAGCCAGTATCAGGGCCAGGGGATGGAACGGATTGCCGGCTTCGTCATGGGTGAGGTTCCCATCGACCCTGCCATGGAGAAGATGACCCTGGCCGCGACTCTCACGGCGGCGCAAGCGGAGCTTCCGGCCGACGACCGGTTCCTGGAAGCCCTGCTTCAGGGTAGAAGTCCAGAGGTCGCGGCCGAAGCGCTGATCAATGGCACGCGGCTAGCCGACCAGTCCTACCGGGCACTCTTGTTCGAGGGCGGCACCGATGCGGTGAACGCGTCGGACGACCCCCTAATCATGGCCGCCCGAGCAGTGGAGCCACTGGCACGCGCCGTGGCCGACAGGGCCGCCGACCTGAACGTGGTAATCTCGGCCAACGCCGAGCTGGTGGGCCAGGCGATCTTCGCCGCGTACGGCACATCACTGCCACCGGACGCCACTTTCACCCTCAGAATCAGCGACGGCGTG
>JBDHMR010000281.1:0-3421 GCA_039656035.1 Gemmatimonadota bacterium | reverse complement strand
ATCGCTGATTCCTGCCTGCTGGTCGATGAGGTAGTCGAGTGGGATGGCGTGCAACAACTCGTGATCCCGCCCGAACGATATGTTGGACGCGACGTCGTTGACTCGCGCCACGTCACCCGTTCGAATTTCGTCGCCGGTGACCGACACCACGCCGTGGGACGTTCGACCGGCCACGTGCTCACCAGCCACGCCGGCATACACCTGATCGACCTCGACGCCCGCCATGCGCTCGGCGTCCTTCATTGCTTTGGCAATGGCCCTCGTCGTCTCTTCGATGTCTCGCACCACGCCACGGCGCAATCCGGAATTGCTGGCCATCCCCATGCCCAGGATGCGGGCGTAACTGTCGCGCGGGTCACCCGCCGCGTCGGCGATGACGGCAACGACCTTGGTCGACCCCAGGTCGAGGCCGGCCACCAGCCGTTGTGGCGACGCCGTCACGCCGGCCTCTGACGCACGACGACCTGATCGGCGAACCGGCCGTCCAGTTCCTTGAAAGGCTTGCTGCGCTTTACCAGATCGTGTTCAACGGCCAGTACCGCCCGGATGGTCGTAGGAGACGCACCGGGTCTGAGCCACAGCCGTTTACGATCAAATGTCAACAAGACGTCGCCCTCTACCCGTCGTGCGGTGGAAATGCGGTGGTACAAACCTGGCGCCACCGTCCGGATCCGAGCCAACAGCCCGGCCATCGCCGAATCAGCCGACCACATCACCGGTAGGTCGGGAGCCGATCGACTCGGGTCGAACGGCAGCACCAGACCATCGGCGTCGATCAGTGCCATCCTGTCGGACGCCGGGCTCAGAGCCACCGGCGTCGTTTCCCTGATGATCAGGCGGAGCGTACCCGGGAGTCGCCGCGTTACCCGGGCGTCCCTGACCCCTGCCAGACCCATGATCTCATCCCTGCTATCATCCCAGTCGTCAAACAGATTGGCCGAATCCGGGGCGGCAAGCGCTTCGAGTATTGCATCCGCCGGAAGATAGCGAACACCCACTACCTCTATGCGCCTGACCCGAAAGAAATCCACCTGACGCAAGGTCCACGGAACCAGAAGCCACACGCCTAATACGCCGGCCGCACCGCCGAGTAGCCACCAGCCCCTCCTCAGGCCGCGCGCAGCCACTCGACCAAATCCCGACCGACGCGCGTGACATCACCGGCACCCAATGTGAGCAGCACATCTCCCGGCTTCAGAATCTGGTATACCTGCTCCTGGAGCGCCCCCCTGTCCGGCTGATACAACGTCTCCACCCCACTGGCCCTGGCCGCGTTGGCCACACCCTCTCCCGTGATCCCCGGGATCGGCTCTTCCCTGGCGGCGTAGACATCCGTGACGACCACCTGATCGGCTTCCGCCAACGCCCTACCCATGGCGTCTCCTTCCCGTTCGGTACGGGAATAGAGATGCGGTTGGAACACCACTACCAGACGCCGGTCGGGGAACGCCTGCCTGGCAGCTCCCAGCGCGGCCCGAACCTCTGACGGGTGATGGGCATAGTCGTCGACGAATTCGATACCCTTGGCCTCACCCAGCCGCTCGAAACGGCGACCGACCCCGGTGAACGACTCCAGGCCCTCGATGGCTGGGCCCAGTGGAGCCCCCATCCTCCAGACGACCGCGATCGCCGCCGCGGCATTGCGAACATTGTGGAGACCGGGAACCTGAAGCCGCACCTCGATGTCCTTGCCGTCGGGCAGTGACACGGCACAGAGAGTGCGGTCCGGGGCCTGGACGACATCGGTTACCCGGACGTCGCCAGCACCCACCCCAAAGCTCACAATCTGGTTCACTACTCCTGCGCTAACTCGTTGTATGGCAGCGTCTTCAGCGGGAGCCACTACGACGTCCGCACGCTCGAGGTATGAGGCGAAAGCCGCCTCCATTCCTGCCACCGAGCCGTAACATTCCAGGTGCTCCGGCTCCATGTTGGTGACCAGTGCCAGCCACGGGTCCAGCTCGAGAAACGCCCCGTCGAACTCGTCCGCCTCGACCACGAACAAGTCCCCTTCCCCGATGGTGGCGTTGCCGCCCCACTGAGCTACCCGGCCACCGGCGATGCCGGTCGGTGCCAGCCCGGCCGCCGCCAGCATCTGACAAGTCATCACGGTGGTGGTCGTCTTGCCGTGGGTCCCGGCAATCCCAATCACCTGTCCCTGCGCCACCAACTCAGCCAGAGCCCGCTTGCGCTGCACCACCTTGATTCCAGCCTGGCGGGCGTGTTGCAGTTCAGGATTGCTGTCGGCCACCGCCGCCGACACAACTACCGCCCGCGCACCCTCCAGGTGCGACACGTCGTGACCGCGTGACACTTCGACCCCGAGCGCCATCAGATCCGCAGCCCCGGCTGTATCCAGATCACAGCCGGTGACGGACACACCTCGACTCCGGGCCACTAGCGCCAGGGCACTCATCCCGGCTCCAGCCACCCCAATGAAGTGCACGTGCCTGGCGTCCGAGGGGTCGAACAGATTCATATTTTCATACTGTGGAGATGAGCTAATCTAATATGAGTTCAGGAGTTGTGAAAGTCTGACGTCACTCGAACAACGTCAAAACGTGGCGGGCGATGTCTGAACCGGCATCTGGCCGACCACGCTGATTGGCAGCCACGGACATTTCTATGCGTGCTTCCGCATCGTCGACCAGTGACGTCAGCCGGCTGCCGAATCGCTCGGCCGTCAACTCCTGTTGGGGAAGAAACCATGCCGCCCCGGCCCGTGCCATCGCTTCGGCGTTCCTGGTCTGGTGATCGGCGGCCGCGCTGGGCAACGGCACCAGTATGCTGGGTAACCCCCAGGCGCATATTTCGGCCACGGTGACCGCCCCCGCTCGCGAAACTACCACGTGAGCCACCGAATAGGCCTGTGCCAGTGGGTCCAGGAAGTCGAACACCTGCACCCGGGGCGGGTCGTGCCTGGCGGCGAACTCCCGGTACGTCCCCTTTCCCGTGACCCAAAGCAGATTCATGCCCTGCCCGCCGCCACCGTCGAGCCATTCGGCCACCGTCCTGTTGATGGCCAAGGCGCCCTGGCTCCCTCCGGTGACCAACACCGTCGGCGTGTCGGCGTCGATGCCGAACCGTTCCCTGGCGCCGTCGCGAATGCTGAAATCCGGCGGCGTCACAGGGTTGCCGGTGTCGAACACCATCGTCTCGGGTCCCAGCCGCAGATACGGTCTGGCCTCTGGCAATCCGAGGTAGACGTGCCGGGCCCTCCGGCTGAACCAACGGGAGGTGATGCCGGGGAACGCATTCTGCTCCTGGAGGGCCGTGGGCACCCCTTCCCGTTGGGCGTACCACACTACGGGCGCCGAGGCGTATCCGCCGGTCCCCAACACACCCACCGGGCGCTCACCCTTGAACAGCTCACCCAATTGACGCAGCAACTGGAGGGCGGTCGCCGGCCAACGGGCATTGC
>JBDHMR010000280.1:0-3424 GCA_039656035.1 Gemmatimonadota bacterium | reverse complement strand
CCAGCATCTCGTACAACACGCTGCCGAGCGAGTACACATCCGACCGGGCGGTGATCTCCTTCTCAGCCGTCGCCTGCTCCGGGCTCATGTAGTGGGGCGTGCCGAGCGAGAGTCCGGTTTCCGTCATGCGGCCACCGGCCGCCGCGCTCACCGCCAGGGCGATGCCGAAGTCGGCCACCATGGGGCGACCGTCGTGCAGCAGGATGTTCTCCGGCTTGATGTCGCGGTGGATGATGCCGTGGCGGTGGGCGTAGTCGAGGGCGTCGGCCACATCACTGGTGATCTTGACGGCTTCCTCCACACCGAACTGCTTCTCCCTGTCCAGCTTGGTACGCAGCGTCTCGCCCTCGATGTAGGGCATGACGTAATAAAGGAAGGAGTCGGCCTCGCCCGAATCGAACAGCGGGAGGATGTGCGGGTGCTGCAGGCTGGCGGTGGTGGTGATCTCCTGCACGAAGCGCTCGGCGCCGAGCACGGCAGCCAACTCGGGCCGGAGCACCTTGACCGCGACCTGCCGCTTGTGCTTGAGGTCCTCGGCCAGGTATACCGTGGCCATTCCGCCCTGGCCCAACTCCCGCTCGATGCGATACCGGTCGGCGAGTGCGGCGGTGAGGCGAGTGACGGGTGCTGTCATGATTGAGGAATCTTCGCGGCCACCGCGGCCCGCACACGAGCGTCAAGAGTCGGCACCAGCGCAAGCCGGTCTCGCAGTTGATCGCCATTCACCACGGCACGCTCGACCAAAGCGCTACAAAATTCGAGGTCCTTGGGACGACCGGCCACCGCTTTGGCAATCCACAAGTCGTGAGGCTCCAGGCACCAAGCGGTCACCCCGTTTGTCCCTGGCGTCTCGAAGCGAACCAGCCGCTCACGCCACCCGGCCGGCAACACCGCCGTCGTTTCGACAACGCCCTGGGCGTAGTAGCCGAAGGTCGCGTGGAACATCGACGCTTCACCTATCGAGCCATCGATCAGGTCGGCCATCCGGCCATCCGCGTCGCCACCCATGGCTGCGACATCCACTTCTATCGAACGGGACGCTTCCGGTGGTAACTCGCCGGCGACACTCGCGTGCAATGCCTGACTGCCAATCACCAGCACCTCGCGAACATCGAGGACCGCCCCGGCGGCGCGGATGGCATGTTCGAACTCCTCGCGCTTCATGATGCGCGCCCATCGGTCGCGTGGAACTCTCGATACACATCGGCCCGCTGCGCAGCCGACAGTACACCGGCGAAGGGCGTCACATGACGGAGCTCGCGCGCCCAGGGACTCGGATCAGTCAACAATGGCAACAAGGCCTCCAACGGACGATCGAGCAACACACTCCACTCCCGCAGCGCCTGGGACGAACTTCCGATGCGCGTCACCATGCACTCGAGAGTTCTGCGTGCCTGTGCGAGAACCCGCTCGGGTTCCCCACGTAGAAGATCCGCTATGGCACGATGAAGCACCAGGGACCGGCGCTCCTCTCGTGTCAGGGGAGGAAAGTACGCCACACCGGCGTAGAGTCCGACGGCACCGGCCAACCGCCGCACGGTGCCGATGGTGGGACTCTTTCGGTCTCCCTCATATGCCGCGATCGTCGGTTGTGACGTGCCTCCGGCCTGCGCCAGCTCGGTTTGGGTCAGCGCGGCCTGCTCGCGGAGGGTGCGAATCCAGTTCACCAATGAAATATATCCACTTGGATATATTTCAGCAACGCGAAGGGCTCTATTGACTGTTCGACAGAGCCATTCACCGGTTCACCTTGGCCTCTAGCTCAGCGAACCAGTTCTCCACGTAAACCACCTCGGCGTCCGCCTGGGCGCCAATCTCCCGAATCATCAGGAACCGGGAATCGTCCGGCGCCACATCGTATTGCTGGCGGTTGCGTGCTGCGCGATACCCCTCGAGCGAGAACAGCACCCGGGGCGTCCCGGGCAGGAGGGTGGCACCGGGAGTCATCTCGACGGCCATGAACTGGTTGCCGCTCTTGTAGAACAGTTCCCGACCGCTGTGGGCCCAGCGCGGCTCGGTGCCACCGTCGCGCGAGATCAGCCGACGGGAAGACATGCTGGGGAACGGGGCGACATAGATTTCGCGATCGCCACTGGAACCGGAGGCGTAGGCGAGCCATTGCCCGTCCGGGGAAATAGCGATTTGCGTGGTGACTCCCTGGTCGACCACCAACGGCACCAGCGCCGTATCGCCGGTTAGCCGCCGACCCCGGACGTTGGCATTACCATCCTCGTCGGACCGGACAACCAACCACTCTCCATTCGGCGTGAACTCGACCTCCCACAGTCCGAAGGTGTGCCGCATAAGCAACTCCGGAGGGGCGCTGCCGTTCACCGGCATCAAGTACACATCGTAGTTGTCGGGACCCTCGCCACCCCGCCGGTTCGAGAGGAAAGCGAGCGACCGGCCGTCGGAGGTCCAGAAGGGTCGCCAGTTCACCAAGCCGTCCTGGGTCAGCTGCTGTCGCCTGCCGTCGGACCGCCAGAGCCAGAGGTGGGTCGACCCGTAGCTGAGCGAGACCGCCAAGGCCTCACCATCGGGGGACAGCGCCGGATACTCGAAGGTGCCGTGCCAGGTGGAGTCGAGTGGTGTGGCCTTGCCGTCGCGGGTCACCCACACCAATTCGGATTCACCGCCGCCGGCGGTGCCAACGGAGTAGAGCACGCTACCCGACGCTGAGAGGGCGAAGGACGTCGGCGCCACATCGTCGATGACCGGGATGGCCCCGGTGGTGAGTTCGAGACGATCGAGATCGAATCCCGCCGCGAACAGCCCGCCGGCCCGGTCGGTGTAGAGCAGGTGACCGGTGGGCGAGTACCAGGCTCCCGCGCCATTTGGCACCAGCTCATGGGCGCTGTCGGCCGCAAAGTCGAACACCTTGACCGAGGAGGAGATGGCGCAGTTGCCCGGGCATTCGGTAAACAGGATCCCCCGGCTGCCGGGCAAGGCGGAGAAATGAGCCACGCCCCGGCCCATGCCCCCTACTCCGCTGATCCTGGCGCTCCCACGTTTCCCGATGACCACGCTGGGACTGCCGCCATCGGCGGGGACTCCCATGAGCTGGGCGTTGTCATTGCCCATGTAGATGATGGTGTCGTCGTCCAGCCACGTTGCCGACTTGTAGGTCCCGTTGACATTTTCCGAGAGGGTGAGCGAGTTGCCCCCCTCGATGGGGACCTTCCGAACCTTGCCGTCCACGGTGAGATATCCGATCCATCGGCCGTCGGGCGAGAAAAACGGCGACTGGGCTCCGTCGGTCCCGGGCAACAGCGTGGCCGTTCCCTCGCCCCGCAGCTTGCGGAACAGATGGAGATCGCCGCCGACCGAATCGGAGAAGACGATGCTCGAGCCGTCCGGGGCTATGGCCGCCTGCGTCGCGTGGCCGGCGATGCCCGGTGAGAGCTGCTGCTCGAGGGGATGCTGC
>JBDHMR010000279.1:0-3424 GCA_039656035.1 Gemmatimonadota bacterium | reverse complement strand
TCGCCTCTCCAGCCTGCCAATGTCCCAGGGCGCCCGCCGGGCACTACAGGCTGCGCTCGTGGAACTGCGGGATGGAACGCCTGAGGCGGCGGCGACAGCTTTGCGCCAACTGGTGGCCCCGGCGGTAGACCTGGCGGGGCCGGAGGCCGGCAAGGCGCTGGCCCGCACCGCCGAGATGGCTCAGCGGATTGCCAAAGCGCATACCGTGGGGTGATGCCCGGTTACTGGCCCTCTGTGGGCGTAGTCAGCGAATCGACCAACGCCTTGTTCTGACTGATCAGGGCGCCGCTCAGTTGGACGGTGGACCCTGGGGCACCTGCAGTCCGGACGATTCGCACCCAGAGGGGCGTTCCGTCATTCTCCACGTAGAGAATTACCGCACCGTCAGCGGCCTTGGAATCGGAGATCAATGTCCACGGAGCGTTAGTAAACATCCTGCGGTAGAAGGAAGCAATGACTTCCTGATCGTGATTGGTCAGAAAGGTGAATTGGAGCGCCTCATGGGATCCGACCCTACCGACCAAGCGTGAGTCGGGCGGCAAGGGCACGACCGGCATGACTTCGGCCAATTCCGGGGTATCGACCTTCTGTTCAGCGGAACAGGCTCCGAGAGCCAGAACCGCCAGGAACGAACTCAAGACTCTTGTATTCATAGGCGGAGATTGTAAGGCAGGGACCCCAAGCCGTCAAGCGCCCGCGTTGCCGCTCTCAGGTGCCCCCACTATTGTTCAGGCGACTTCGGGATAGGGGACGCCGTCCCGGCGCCGATCGACACAACCGTGTGCGCTGCAAGGAGTTCGGCCAATGGCTGGCCATAGCAAGTGGAAGCAAATCAAACACAAGAAGGCCGCCACTGACGCCAAGCGTGCCCAGGTGTGGACCAAGGCCATTCGGGAAATCACCGTTGCCGCCAGGGTGGCGGGCGGCGACCCGGATGGCAACCCCAGACTGCGCACGGCCATCGAGGCGGCCCGGGCAGTCAACATGCCCAAGGAAAACATCGAGAGGGGTATCAAGAAGGGCACCGGCGAACTCGAAGGAGCCAAGTACGAGGAAGTGGTCTACGAAGGCTACGGACCGGGCGGAGCGGCCATCTTCATCGAGGCCTCGACAGACAACACCAACCGGACCGTCGCTGAAATCCGACACGCCTTCAATCGGAACAATGGTTCTCTGGCGGCCCAGAACGCCGTTGCCTGGATGTTCAACCGCTGCGGACAGATCTATCTCGACGCCGGCGGCTGCGACGAGGAAACCGCGCTCGAGGCCGCACTCGACGCCGGCGCCGAGGATTTCCAGGCTGACGGCGACAGCTACATCGTCACCACTGCGTCATCGGATTTCCACGCCGTCCTCGAAAAGCTCAAGGCCCGGGGCCTGTCCGTCACCGAAGCCGAACTGGCCATGGTGCCGCAAAACACGGTGGAGGTGTCCGGCAAGGAAGCCGAGCAACTCCTCCGGTTGCTGGACGCGGTCGAGGCGCTGGAAGACGTATCCAAGGTCTTTTCGAACTTTGACATGGCCACATCGACCATCGCCGAGGTGGCCACCTGAGGGATTCGGCGTGAAGGTGCTCGGGATTGATCCTGGCTCTATCGTAGTGGGATATGGCGTGGTAGAAACCGGCGCGGACCATTTCGCGCGTCTGGTCGAGTGTGGCGTGTTACGCACCGACACCGGCACCTCACTCCCTCGAAGACTACGGACCATCCACGACGGCTTGAGTGAGCTCATTGCCAGACACCAACCAGATTGCATGGCTGTGGAAGACATCTTCTACGGTAAGAATCCCCGAAGTAGCGCGGTGTTGGGCCACGCACGCGGCGTCATCCTGCTGAGCGCTGCGCTGACTGGATTGGAGATCGCGGAGTATTCACCGGCGGCCATCAAGAAAGCGGTGGTCGGACATGGGGCCGCCCTCAAACCCCAAGTAGGGTACATGGTGGCCCAGCTACTGAGGCTGGCCGACCCACCCACACCGGCCGATGCCGCCGACGGCGTGGCCGTTGCGCTGACGCACCTGATGGGCGGTAGGTCCAGGGCCCTACTATCCGCGCTGGGACCACGATGATAGCCACGCTGACGGGCACCTTGGCCGAGCGGACCGGGGACGCACTGGTCCTTCACACGGATGGTGGTGTCGGCTACGCTGTGACGGTCCCCCTGGGCGTGGCCGGGCGATTGCCTCAACTGGGAGCCCGATGCACGCTGTATACTGAGTTGGTCGTCAAGGATGACGGCTGGTCACTGTTTGGTTTCGACCAGCCGAGCGAGCGGCTGGTGTTTCAACGCTTGCTCGGCGCCAGCGGATTCGGTCCGCGTTTGGCCCTGGCGCTCCTCTCCACGCTCGGACCGGAGCGCACCGTCATGAGCATCCAGGACCGGGACATCGCCGCGCTCACTACTGTGAGCGGCATCGGCAAGCGAAAGGCCGAACGATTGGTGGTGGAGCTGCAAGATCGCTTCGCCGATATTGCCGTGTCCTCGTCGCTGCCACGGCCGGCTGCCGCCGAGGAAGCGGTCAAAGCGTTGACCATCCTGGGCTACCCTGCCGCGGCCGCAGAGGAGGCCGTGCGGACGGTTCTAGGCGACGGCACCCAGGACAGTTCTCATAGAGAGACATCGGCCGTGGTGCGAGCGGCGCTGCAGCATTTGACTACTTCACGACGAGGCACGACCGTATGACCGTACGCGGAACGACCGCAGAGTGGCACTGTACCCGGTGCGCCACGACCAACCGAAAGCTGGTACCGTCAGATACGGTCGAAGTACGCGACCGTTGCGTCCACTGCAAGACGAAACACGTCATTGCGCCTGCCGATCGGACGTCCTGGAAGGCAACACTGGCCTAATGTCCCGGCTCCAAGTCACCACCCCGGACGCCTTGCCTGAGGAGTCACGCGCAGAAACGACGCTGAGGCCGTCACGCCTCGAGGAGTTCGTGGGCCAAACCCAGGTGCTGTCGTCACTGCAGATTGCCATCGACGCTGCCCGGGCTCGGGGAGATACTCTCGACCACACCCTGTTCTTCGGTCCGCCGGGCCTGGGTAAGACAACTCTGGCCATGCTTATGTCTCGGGAAATGGGCGTACAGTTACGGACCACCTCGGGACCCGTCCTGGAGAAGCCGGGAGACCTGGTCGGGATGCTGACCGGCCTGGGCCCGGGTGACATTTTGTTCATCGACGAGATCCACCGGCTCCGTCCAGCCCTCGAAGAGTTCCTCTACCCGGCGATGGAGGATTTCAGGGTCGACGTCCGCATCGCGGACGGGCCCAACGCACAGACCATCCCCATGGCCCTGGAGCGATTCACTCTCATCGGCGCTACCACGCGGTTTGGACTCCTTACGCCGCCGATGAGAGCGCGGTTCGGCATGGTCGAGCGACTCAACTTTTATCCGGAATCAGATCTCGCCGTCATC
>JBDHMR010000278.1:0-3429 GCA_039656035.1 Gemmatimonadota bacterium | reverse complement strand
CTCCCAGGGCTCCGGGCCTCAGCCGCATCGGCTAGCACCGCCGGGAGTGTGTCGAGGAGGTAGCGGCCTCCAGCCACGGCGGTCTCCCGATAACGGTCGTCCCCGGTGGCGTTGGCCAACGCCAGATAGAATAGGATCGGCCCGCCGACGCCCGACCCCAGGGACGGGTTCACTCGATCGGACTGCTCCACCCAATCGGGCCACCAGCGGAGCCCATCTCGCTCGCTCGCGACACCTTCGAGCCATTCGGCGGTCTCGATGGCCGCGTCGAGGTACGGGCGCGAACCGGCGGCTCGCTCACCGCCGCAGGCAGACAGGGTAATGGCGCCGAGGCCGGCAGCCAGCCAAGCCCGGAGGCTCGGTGCCACGCCCCTCCGCCCTTGCTTTGCCCGACGCGCGTGGGACTGGGGATGACGATGGAATGGGCAGAGATCAACAGGCCTCGCGGAACGCAGCCCAGCGATAAAATGCTGACGTTCTTGAATTGGATCCGTCAGGTGTTGAGGGAGGAGTGCCGGACGTGAGTAAGGTGCCCGGCCGTGCCTCGTGGTGCGGGTCTCGGTGGGACGGAGCGCTACGGCGCCGCCTCCATGTACAGCCAGTTTCGGGGCAGCGTCTTCACGCCCAGCCGATCGTACACCTGTTCCGCCGCGTCGACCAGGGCCTGGCTTCGGATGCCCAGCGTGATGTCGGGGCGGTCCGGAATGGGCGGCATGGCGTTCTCGACGTAGTCACCGAATCGGGCGATGGCCTGGTAGGCCTCGAACCCCAGTTCGAAGGTTTCCAAATGGGTCTTGATATCGTGGAAGCCCGCCCGCTCGAACGTGGCCCGCCAATCATCGGCACCCCTGGCCTGCAGACTTTCCGACTTGGCCCGCTGGGTCTTGGGATCCAGGCCCAGATTCCTGTACGCCGTCAGGACCCACAGTCCGGAGAAGCGAGCGGTCCTGCCTACGTAGGCGTCGGACATGAAGGTCGACCATGCAGCGAACTTGGTCTTGGTAGCGCGGCGGATGGAGCGAAGGACGTCGTCCACCACATCTTCGCCTTCCATGTAGTGAATGCCGTTACTCCACACGGAATAGTCGAATGCGTTTTCCGCATAGTTCATCTTCGCCAAGTCCTGAGCGAAGCCTGAGGCACAATCTACGACGTCCTTGGGGAGCCGCGACCGCGCCACGTCGAGCAGCTTGGCCTCCGGTTCGAGCAAGGTGACATGACCCTCGGTGCCCCCATCGGTGTTGAGATACTCGAGGATCTCCAGCGCGGATGCGCCGGTGCCGGCGCCCACGTCCAGGACCTTGCTGTTCGGCTGGATACCGATCCTGGCGGTCATCATCTTGATGATGTGCCGCGAGATCGGAAGCTCGGCAAACGGGTCGTAGTCGACCACGGTGGTGATGGTATGGGCCACTTGGGAAAAGGCCTTTCACAGTAGTGTACAGCCCACAATAGAACGAAGCCCTCGAAACCCCCGGCCGAGGGGAGTGAGGGGGACAACGGGCCGTATTGGATGCGGCATGAATGTACCACCGATTCCGGGGTCTGGCGAGGGGGCGGAGAGCTCAGTCGTCCGGGCCAGGGGGGGTGCCCGCTTCGTCTCTTTCCCGGTGCGCAATCCGCCAATTGCGCCGCATACCGTGGAGTCCCGGGCGCTCCATGGGGGTGTCTCCGAACAGGCGGGGAAACTCCTCGGGATCCATGCTCTCGAAGAAATCCGGGCTGCTGGCAGCTTCCCAAACGGGACGGGCCCGGAATTCGTCCCGGCTCGATTCCTCGGCGAACTTGTGGTTCCAGGGGCACACGTCGTTGCAGATGTCGCAGCCGAATGCCCATCCCTGGAACCGGTCCGCCAGGGTTTCCGGGATATCGCCCCGGTGCTCGATGGTGAGGTAGGAAATACAACGGGTGGCGTCCAGCACCCTGGGCCCCACGAATGCGTCGGTTGGGCAGGCATCCAGACAGCGGGTACAAGTGCCGCAGTGGTCCTCGGTGAACGGGACGTCGGGAACCAGGGCCAAGTCGGTGAAGACCGCCCCGATCAGGAAATACGACCCCGCCCGGGGGGCGATGAGCATGGTGTTCTTGCCGATCCAGCCCAGGCCGGCACGCTGAGCAAGCTCCCGCTCGGGAACGGGCCCGGCATCGATGTATGGGCGTGCTGTGGTGGCGCCCCGCCCTAGTAGCCAATCCGCTAACTTATTGATACGATTGCGAGTAGCGATATGGTAATCAGTGCCCAGCGCGTACTTGGCGACCTTGGGGACAGGCTGAGGGTTTGGTTGCTGATAGTAGTAGTTATCGCAAATAACAATGGCTGACCGGGCTTCAGGCACAATTCGTTGGGGTTCCTTGCGCCGCTTGGCCTGGCGCTGCAGATACCGCATGGTGCCGGCGTAACCCCGGGCCAGCCAGTCGTCCAACTCGTCGGCGTGTGGCACCGAAGCCAGGTCGGTGATGCCGCAGGCGATGAACCCCAGATCGCCCGCCTTGGCCTTGAGTTCCTGCTCGAGCGTCATGGGGTGAAGTTACCTCTTGATGAGGTTTCGGCACCTGGTCGGTTCCGAATCGGGACAGAAGAGGTAGAATCGACATGTGCGAGGTGCGTTGTGCGTAGTGCGTTGTACGAAGGTATCGCCAGAAAACGAGACCGGTCGTCTAGCACCAGTTCACAACCCTACGCACGACGCACAACGTTCCAACCACCACGCACTCGAAAGAAAATGACTACTCCTCCAAACATCCGTATCGAATCCGCCTCCATGGGCGAGATCGAGGTTCCGGCCGATCGTTACTGGGGCGCCCAGACGGCTCGCTCGCTCATCCACTTTTCCATTGGCCACGACCTGATGCCCATCGAGGTGATCCACGGGTTCGGCGTTCTCAAGAAGGCCGCGGCGCTGGTCAACCAGGAGCTGGGCAAGCTCGACGCCACCCGGGCTGACCTCATCGTCAAGGCGGCGGAAGAGGTGGCCAGCGGCGCGTTGGACGAGCACTTCCCGCTTCGAGTGTGGCAGACGGGGAGCGGTACTCAGTCCAACATGAACGCCAACGAGGTGATCGCCAACCGGGCCATCGAAATGGCGGGTTGGGTGATGGGCAGCAAGGATCCGGTCCATCCCAACGACCATGTCAACATGTCGCAGTCGTCGAACGACACCTTCCCCACTGCGATGCACATCGGCGCCGTTCGGGTGATCCACGATCGCCTGCTACCGTCGGTGCGTGATCTGCGAGACGCTCTGGCGGTGAAGGCGGTCGAGTTCGATAGCATCGTCAAGATCGGCCGTACTCACCTGCAGGATGCTGTGCCGCTTACTCTAGGGCAGGAATTTTCGGCCTACGTGTCGCAACTGGATGCCGCCATCAACAACATCGAATTGGCCATGCCCGGGATGTTTCAGCTGGCCATCGGTGGGACAGCGGTCG
>JBDHMR010000277.1:0-3432 GCA_039656035.1 Gemmatimonadota bacterium | reverse complement strand
TTTCCAGGGCGCCGTACAATCCCAATAGCGCCACACCGATGACCAGCCGGGCCACACGATCGAGCGTGCCGACGTTCCGTGTCATGATCCCTCCTCGGCTCTACAACTCAACTCCAGGCAGTCGTCAGTGGCTCTCCGGATGACTGACGGCCCAGATGTACGCCGCCACGGCGCGCACCTCGTCGTCGCTGATGTTGGAGCCTCCTCTGGGCGGCATCGCCACGCCGGTCCTGGAGTCCTCCCGGGTGGTGCCGTTGAATATCTGGGTCGCGATTTCCTCGTAGCGGCCTTCGCTCCTTATCCAGGTCGAGTCCGAGAGGCTGGGCCCGATGCCGCCGTCGGGAACCGCCCCGTGACACAGGTAGCACAGGCCCCGGCCGCCATAGATCTTCTTGCCCTCGGCGATGACCGCCTGCGTCACTCCCGGAGGAAGGGATGGTGGCAGTCGCATTCCCAGTGTGGGGTCGAACTGCTTCTGCCGGCTCACCGACCAGATATAGGCGGAGACTGATCGAATCTGGTAGTCCGACAGGTCGGCCTCTCCGTGCGCCGGCATCTCTTCGCCGGTCTTGGAGTCGACTTCGGGCACGCCGGTGCGGATGAGTTCCATCAGCTCCTCGTAGCTGCCGGACACGTGGAGCCACACCGAGTCCTTGAGGCTGGGTCCCAGATCTCCCCACGGAGGCTTCCCGTGGCACTCGAAGCACTTGCCGGGGCCGGTGTAGACCTCCTTGCCATCGAAGATCATCTCGGAGGTCACCCCGGCAGGGAGCGTGACCCTGATCACCTGTGCTTCCAGCGCGGCGGCTGTGGCGAACGCTGCTGCTGCGATCATCAGCGGAGCACATAGGGTAAGGCGCATGTCTTTCTCCCGAGTAGGACCGTCGCCGGTCCGATCAGTCTGAGTGTGGATCAACGGCCATCTCCATTTACAGCAGAACTCTCCGGCACTGGCGTCCGGCTCAAACTCCAAACATAGGTCGCGACGGCGGCCAACTGGTCGTTGTCGAGCGGCGCCCAGCCTCGCATGGGCATCGGTGAGCCGGTGGTGGACTCACGCCTGGTGACGCCATGCGTCACCAGGAACACGATCATCTCGTAGGAGCCCGTTCCGTGGAGCCACACCGAATCGGCCAGATTGGGTCCCAGATCGGTGCCCGTTCCATCCGTCCCGTGGCACTCCTGGCAGTTGGCGCTTCCCAGGAACAGGCTGCGGCCCCGCGCCAGGGTGGAGTCCGACAGGTCGGGTGGCTCCGCTTGGGCGGCCCCGGGATTGGCACACAGGACCGATAGCAGGACGAGCGTTGCCAGCACCAGCAAAGCGTGGTGCCAATGAACACCCCGGTGATGGGATGAAGACGGATCCAAAGGCGCTGTCGGTCTCATGACTCAATCCTCCGTTCCCGGGCCCTCGGTCGGGCCCACGGCCCCACATATCACAGTAGGGTTTCGCCCTGAGTGAATAGTGAGGCCACCATGAAGCTTTCTTTCAGCTGGCGGCCGCAAACTTTCAAGCAGAGTTCACAATCCCTTCATTACGTGGGTGTTACCATACCTATGCCGTTCAACTGAGGAGGGAGTAATGAAACTCATGCACGTGGCGCGGCCCACGCTGCGCCGAGTCACCCCTGACGCGGACCGGATGTTCGAGCGGATCTTCCCGGAGCCTTTCTTCGGGAACATGTTCGAACCGGTCCCCACCACCACCGACTGGATGCCGGCCATTGACGTGACGGAGACAGATGTGGAATACATCATCCGTCTCGAAGCGCCCGGCATCCACAAGGAGAATCTCGACGTCAAACTGACGGGAGATCTCCTCACCATCACCGGTCACCGCGAGCGCATGGAAGAGAAGCGGGGCGAGACCGAGCTCTGGAAAGAGCGCGAGATCGGCAATTTCCTGCGGACCATGCGGCTACCCGCACCGGTCGTGGAAGCCGAGATCAACGCAACCTATGAAGACGGGGTGCTGATCATCCGGCTGCCGAAGGTGGCGAAAGCGGTCGAGAGCAAAATCTCGATCACCTGATGTCCCCACACGGGGGCCCACTGGCCGCCGGCCCGGAAAGGCCGGCGGCCATTCTGTATCCGGAGTGCAATGGACGGCCCATGAATACCGACCGGATCATTCGCGCGTTCTTGCTGGCCCCGCTGGTGGGTCCCGTCCTGGTGTGGTTGGCTGGGGCGCTGCTGCCGCACAGCGGGTCGGTCGCGTCGGTGCCCGCCGCGCTACGGGCACTCGGCGTCATGCTCCTGTTCGGGGCGCCGTTGGCTTACGGCGCCGCCTTGGTCGTCGGACTCCCCACGCTGTGGCTGATCAAGGTCACCCAACGGGGCTCGCTGTGGCTTTGTCTCGTTGCCGGGGCCACGGGCGCCATCCTGATGGTGGCCGTCGTAGGCCCGTCGACCGTATTCTTTGCCGGCCAGGGACTGGTCGACTATCTGGCAGCGGCACTGATCGGTGTGGCGGCCGGTGCCGCATTCTGGTGGATCGGACTCAAGCCCAGGCCGTCGACAGCGCCCTGAACAACGAAACGGCCGCCCTCAGCATGATGGAGAAGGCGGCCGTGACGGGTTGGTTCGGGTCGGATTCAGATGGCGAAGAAGTAGCCGAGCATCAGCATTAGCGACCGGTTCTTGGCCGTGCCATCTTCCTCGACGACATCATCCAACCCCATATCGTAGCGCACCTGTGCCGTGAAGTGCTCCATGAAGTCGAGCCCGGCCCCGAACATGATGCTGGTGTCGGTGCCCTTGATCGTCGGCCCGCCGTTGGCGCAATCCCGGGTACCGCTGATTACGTCCTCGCCGACCCGGCAGTTGATCAGAAACGCGATGGCCGGCCCGGCAAACAGATTGGGACGCAGGTTCGGGTTCTTGAGCGGGATGTAGGCCTTCAATAACAGCGGGATCTCGATGTAATCCATACTGAGGGTGAGATCGCCGGTGGTGAAGTTCTGGGTAGGGTTCGAGGCCTTGGTCCCCTTCATCGTCAGCAACACTTCCGGCTGGATGGCCAGGATGCGCCCCAGCCCCAAGGTGAAGAACGCCCCGCCGACGAAGGCGGTTCTGTTCTTGGCGTTGTCCAGGGTAATGCCGTCACCCAGGGACAGCTTGGAGGAGATCAACCCGCCGATGATGCCAAACCCCGTGAGGCCGGGTTGCTCCACTGGCTCTGCTTCGGTGGGAACGACGCTCAAAGTGTCTTGCGCCATGGCCGGCACGGCCATCACGGTGCACACCAAGGAGAATGCAGCAACTCGTGACCAACGACGCATGGGCCCTCCCAGGCCTGAAGCGGTACGGTTCGCCCAGAGGCGAGCCGGAAGATGTGACGCCGCGGGCGGAATCACAATCCATGTCCTTCGAATGACTGTAACTGGCGCACCTGACGGGCTATCCGGGGCCTAGGTTTCAGTTAGCTACGAA
>JBDHMR010000276.1:0-3436 GCA_039656035.1 Gemmatimonadota bacterium | reverse complement strand
GGTCAGCGGCGGTCTCGGCCCGCTTGGCCATGCGACCGGTCCACATGCCGATGGGGATGAGAATCAACCACGAGAGATCCCACCACCCCTGGGAAGTCCAGGCGACGGGTATCGTGAGCGTAGCCGCAATCGGCTCCCCCATCAGGCGCCAGTACACCCCCCAGGCTTGGGGCTCAGTCAGGTCGTCAGAGATCAGCCGCCGGTTCCTGGTGGCGTAGATCCAGGACAGCACCGCCAGCCACCCGGCGGCGGCCAGCGTGACGCTTTGCCCCAGAAGTGCCACGTTGTCCCCTTCGTACTCGATGCCGATGCGGACCATGTAGAGATAGAGCAGCAGGGCAAACATCTGCAGGATGGCGATGCTGGCGTGCTTGTTGTCGGTCCGTTCCAGATTCCCGAACATGGTGTTGTTCTGGATCCAGTAGATGATGACCAGTACGATCCCGACGATCGACGGCAGAAAGTCTCGCGCGTGTTCCTTGAAGAAGAGCATCAGCTCCCCTTCGTAGCCCACGTCAGACGGCTTGGGGATGAGGGCGAACACGCGCCACAGGATGAGGGCGAAGATCACGTCGACCAGAATCTCGAGGCGGCGGAGCTGGCGCTTCTCACGCTCGGAGGTCATGAGGCGGCGTTGTTGGGAGCTCTGCAGAGTATCGTCGGTCATGGTGTCATCCTGTGCTCCGGTCCTAACCCACCGGAAGGGTGTACGAAATGTTGAAACGGATCTTGTTCTTGGCTATCGCCCCGGGCCAGTCGTCGGTCGCGAATTCCGTGGCGTACTCGACATAGAAGTTCCAGGAATTACTGGGACGTACCAGCACATAGCCGACGCGGACTCCCAGCGGGACCTTCCATCCTCCGAACTCCCAGCTGTGCTGCGCCACCATGTCGTGGCTCCCGATATACCACCCCTTCCCCAGTTGCACGTTGACGAAAGGATTGATAATGAGAGGATTGGCTCCGGTCTCGGTACTGTCCGTGGGAATGGGCTGGCCCAGGTCCACCACATTGCGCTCGCCCCACGTCTGCTGCAGCAGGAGTCCCACCATCACCTTTTCGTTGAACAACCGCTGAATCACGGCTCCCGCCAGGCCATAGGCCCAGGCGTCGCTGCCGACCGTTGCGCTGCCGGGAATCACTATGTCAGGACCGATTCCCGCGCGACCGGTCGACCACTCCAACGGTACGATGAGCGCGAACAGGTCCGTGGGCGAAAGGGCCCATTGCCCGTCCTTGTTTTCGGACAAGCGCACGGTGAGGCGCGGCAGAATGGTGACGCCACCAGCGCCAGCTCCTCCAGCGATGGGAACGGGCGCTACTACGCGCAGCTGGAAGAAACCCTTGTTGCCTTCCGGGCGGATGAAACCGTTTGACAGCGTGTCCCGCTTGTAGTCCGTGTTGGCCTGATAGGCGAACTGAAAGGACCACTGAGAAGCGGTGTTGTCGAGCGCCATCGATTCCCGGCTCTGCTCTTGAGCCTCGGCCCCAGTCGCCAGCAGGAAGGCACACAAACCACCAATTGAAAGCCCCTTGATACGTAGCATCGAGTATCTCACTCTGCTCTTTCTCTGGACATCAATAGCGACTCTAGTGCTGAACCGCGTTTGCGGCAGTTTCAAGACTGACAATGTTGCGGCGCATCACCGAAAAATAGTCACCCGTGGCCGGCCGATTGCCGGCGGGGTCGAACACGGCGAGCCGTAGCCCCACGGCCGCCAGTCGATCACGAGTTTGCGGCAACGGCTCCGCTTCCCACAGCATGACGTCGGCGCCACTGCGGACACGCATGCGCTCGAGATCACTCCACGCCTGCTCCGACGGAGCTTCATCAGGCTCGAAGTGTACGCTGCTCAACTGAAGATCGTAGCGCCGGGCCAGGTACTGATACACAGGATGAGAGGCAAGTAACACCCGGTTGGACCCGCCGAACGCATCGGCCAGTTCCCGGTCGAGTGCCTCGAGATCGACGATCAGTCGCTCAAGATTGCTCTGGATCACATCGCGCTCGGCTAGCCGCATGGCCTTGATGGCCTCGGCGACGGCCGTCGCCTGGATCATGGCGATCGTCGGATCGAGCCAGGTAGTGAACGCTACCTCGCCGTGACTGTGCTCCCCCTGAGGACCGTGCGTGTGACTCACGTTCCCCTCGACCACGAGGTATCGCTCCTCCACGCCTTCCGAGGTGACGACGACCCTGGACGCAGGCAGTGTGGCCACGGCGGTCCATTTGGCGTATCCTGCCCCGTTCAGCAGGATTACGTCCGCGGCCTGAATGCGGACGATGTCCTCGGGCGTCGGCTGCCAGAAGGCGGGATCGATCCCGTCCGGTACCGGGTAGTCGACCCGGACCAGGTCCCCGCCGATCCGTTCCGCCATGTACGCCAGCGGGTAGTTCACCGCAACCACGATCAACCTCGAATCGTCACCCACCACCGACTCATGGCTAGTGTCATCCGACTCGGCCCCGCACCCCAGAGCGATCGCCATGATGCACCAAAACACAACATGCCGCATAGATTCTCTTTCCTCAGATGACCGATTTCAGCAGATGACAGACTTCAGCCCTAACTTCACACCTCGGCCCCAACTCCCAGCTCCACATTCCCCACGCCCTACGCACGACGCACAACGCACTCAATAACATCACATCCTCACCAAATACCGCGCCACCACCCCCGCAAACCTACTGGTCACCACCGTAAGCACCCCCGCGAACACCAACCCGAGTACCAGCACCCCAACGACTTCTGACGCCATCAGCGTCCCGATCGTGTGCCGGGCAGCACCAATCTTGAAAATGGTCATCATTTCTCGGCGCCGGAGCCTGAGGGAAAGCCAGAACACCAGGCCGGCCGTCGCTACGGTAGCCAGCCCCAGAAGTGCCGCTCCAGCGGTGACGAATTGTTGCACGGTCAGGATGGTACCCAACAGCTGGTCCATCACCGTGCTCGGCCCGACGATTTGCATCCGTTCGTCGTCGGCCTGGTAGCGTCCCTGAAGCAGAGCCGAGGACCGCTGGTCGAGCGGTACGGCGATGACGGCGCTCACGGGATTGCCGCCGAGATCACCATGGAAGTGAAAGCTCTCCAGGTTGTCGGCGGTGATTTCGTTGTATTGCTCGACCGACGCGTTGGCGGTGATGACGGTGCTGTCGCGCCGCAGTACGCCGGCCGAGGCCTCTGGCCGGGCGAGGTCCTGGTGGCCGTGACCCAGGCCCTGGATGATCCAACTGGTCTTGAGATCAACGAAGACCGCGTCGTCATCGGGGCTGTCTGCGAAGGCCAGGACACCGACGACTTTCATTCTCAAAGGATATACGCCGGCGATGTCGAACACGCTCTCGGGTGACGAGATTACGAAATCACCGACCGCGACCCCCAAGTCCTGCGCCGCACTGGCCCCCACGACGCACTCGCCCAGCATGGCCAGCGGC
>JBDHMR010000275.1:0-3436 GCA_039656035.1 Gemmatimonadota bacterium | reverse complement strand
CCAGGTCGGTATGCTCCTCGTTTGCGGTTGGGATGCCATGCCGGTGGCGGTGGCCTGGACCGACGCCAGCCCAGGGTGCTTGAGCGACTCGGCGAAGGCCGAGGCGCTGGCGAACCGGTCGGCGGGAAGCTTGGCCAGTGCCTGGTGGATCGTCGCGGCCACGTGGGGCGGCACCGTGTCCCGTACGGCCGTGACCTCTGGAGGCTTCTCGGTGATGACCTTGGCCACGATGGCCTGTGCCGTGGACCCGGTGTAGGGCGGATCGCCGGTGAGCATCTCGTACAGCATGGCGCTCAATGAGTAGACGTCACTGCGGGCGTCGAGGGAGCGGTCTCCCATGGCCTGCTCGGGGCTCATGTACTGCGGCGTGCCGATGGAGAGCCCCGTTTCGGTCAGCCGCGTTGCCCCCGCTTCGCTCACCGCCAAGGCGATGCCGAAGTCGGCCACCATCGCCTGGCCGTCGTGCAGCAGGATGTTTTCCGGCTTGATGTCGCGGTGGATGACGTCCTGACGGTGGGCGTAATCAAGCGCCGCGGCGATCGACGTGGCGATCTCGATGGCCTCGTCGATCGCCAGCTGTTTTTCCCGGTCGAGCTTGTCCCGCAGCGTCTCGCCCTCGACGAACGGCATGACGTAGAACAGAAACGTGTCGGCCTCGCCCGAGTCGTACAGTTGCAGGATGTGGGGGTGCTGCAGGTTGGCGGTGACCTTGATTTCCTGCAGGAACCGCTCGGCACCGATCACCGCGGCCAGCTCCGGCAACAACACCTTGAGCGCCACCTTGCGGTCGTGCTTGACGTCGTGCGCCAGATAAACCGTCGCCATGCCACCAGCGCCGATCTCACGATCGATGTCGTAGCGGTCGGATAGGGCGGCGGTGAGGCGCTCGATGATTTCAGGCATGATTCCGTGGATCGCTCGTTGGCGTGGTCACTTGTGTGTTGTGCGTCGTGCGTGGTGCGTTGTGGGTAGGATGAGCTCTACGCACCATGCACTCCTACGATTTCATCTTCCGGTAAGCCCAAAGAAGTAGCACCGCACCCCCAGTGGCCAGCGCCAGGCTCCTCAGGTCGAACCCGCTCACCGCGCCCAGTCCCAGCAGCGACCCGATGAAGCCACCCACCACTGCTCCGGCGATGCCGATGGCCATGGTGACCAGAAGACCGCCCGGATCCTTGCCGGGCATGATCCACTTGCCAAGCGCACCAACGACGAGACCTAGAAGAAGCCAGGAAAGAATGCCCATAGAGAGCTCCAAGAGCGTGGGGAAGACCGTCTACTATAAGGAAATGGCGATGGATGGGGAATGGTTGGCAACTGAAGCGGGGTGTGGTGAATAGGTGTTCTCGACGCCTTGTGGTGCTAGCTGTCGGCTGTCGGCTGTCGGCTGTCGGCTGTCGGCTGTCGGCTCTTCAAGGTGTCATTGTGAAACCTCAACCACTAGTGGGCCGTCATGTCACCGACCTTCAACCCGAGGCATCAATGGAACTGGCATTTTCCTGGGCCGCCGTCTCCTGCGGCTTGGTAGCCCTGTACTGGCTCAAGCTGCACTACGGGCGCAAGGAACGGCTGACCCCCAGCCCCAGGCTGGAACGACTGAAGGAACAGGCCGAGGCCAACGACGCCGACCTGCAATCGGTCTATGACGAATTGTGCGACAAGATCGAACAGGTCAACGAACGATTGGATTTTGCGGAACGGCTGTTGTCGCAGCCAAGGAACTCGTCAGATGAACGGGCGGTAGAGGAAATTCCTCGAGAGTTGACACCCGTCTGAGGAGCTCACAACCCCTCAAGCTGCGCCGCCAACCCCGTCGCCGTTTGCACTCTCTCGTTCTTGTCCTTCGCCAGCAGCTGCATCACCAGGCTCGATAGCGCCGGCGGCACGTCCGACTGGATCGTGTTGGGCGCCTCTGGTGTCTGGCTCAACACCTTGGCGATCATCGCCACTGGGGTAGGAGCATCGAAGGGCAAGCGGCCCGTCAGGCACTCGTATAACACCACGCCGGCAGCGTACAGGTCGCTTCGGGCATCGATGTCCTCCGCCAGCATTTGTTCGGGCGACATGTAGGAGGGCGTGCCTACCACCAGGCCCACCTCTGTCAACCCGCTGCTGCGTTCGGTCAGGCGGGCTATGCCGAAGTCCATCACCTTGAGTACCCCGTCGCCATCCACCAGAAGGTTCTGCGGCTTGATGTCGCGGTGGATGACCCCTTGCTCGTGGGCCACCTCCAACGATGACGCCAGTTGTCGCGCCAGGGCCAAGGTAGAAGAGATCTCCAGACGTCCGCGCTCGTCTATCAGCTCGCGGACGGTAATCCCTTCCACATATTCCATGGTCAGGAAGTCGACGCCGGCCGATTGTCCGAAGTCGTGGATGCGTACCACATTACGATGCGAAATTCGACGAGCCAGGCGTATCTCGGACTTGAACCGCTCGAGGACTGTCTCATCCGCCACCAGTTCGGGCCTGAGGGTCTTGATGGCGACTTCTTCTTCCAGCTCGAGGTCCATGGCCCGATAGACCATACCCATGCCACCCTGCCCTATGGTGCCAAGTACCTCGTAGCGATCGGCGAAACGCTGCCCGGTAATGAGATTGGTCGCCGCGGATCCGGTGTCCCCCGCCTTCGCCTGCGCCTTTCGCGCGGCCTCGACTTCATCACGCAGGTGGTGCACCTGGTTGCGCAACCGGTCTTCCCGCGAGCGGACATGATCTGCCATGCCGTCGAAGATCCGCGCCAGTCTACCCAATTCATCGTCGCGCCTGGCCACCTCGGCCAGGGTGCCCCCCTGATAGTTACCAGCCTCCACGGCGCTGGCGGCGGCAATGACTTCGTTGACTTGTTCCAGGTATTCCTTCTCCGCGTCGCGCAGTCGCTTCTTCTCCAGGCAGGCACTGAGCCTGGCACGCAGCAACACCGGGTCGAACGGCTTGGGTAGGAAATCCTCGGCTCCGCGCTCGATGCAACGCACGATGCTGGGCATGTCGACGAGCGCCGAGATCATGATGACGGGAATGTCGCGCGTGGCGGGATCGTTCTTGAGTTGCTCCAATACCTGATAGCCGTCGACCTCCGGCATCAGCACGTCGAGCAACACCAGGTCGAAGTCGTTCTTGGCGATGAGGTCGAGCGCTTCCCTGCCATCGGCCGCGCTCACCGAGTCGTACCCCTCCCGCTCCAACCTCCGGGAAAGCATCTCCCGATTCTCCGCCGAGTCATCCACCACCAGAATCAGCCCAACACGCCCCCCGTCACCCTCCCTTTGCCCACTGCGCTCGCCGCCCCCGCTTTCCACCCCACCGCCCTCGCTGCTCTCGCCGCCCCCGCTGCCCTCGCTGTCGTCCCCGCTGCCCCCGCCGGCCTCCCCCAACCGTTCCGCCGCTGACAAGATCTTATGGAGGTCTTCTACCAGCGCCTCGTCAGCCTTCACCG
>JBDHMR010000274.1:0-3461 GCA_039656035.1 Gemmatimonadota bacterium | reverse complement strand
CACCACCTTTCCGATGGGGCGCACATGACCGAACAAGTGGTCGGCCACGTCGATCTCGAGGACGACGACGGCATCACCCGACATTTCCGAGGGACTGAAGAAGCGTCCCGCGAGGAGGGTCCCCCCGGCGATCTCCATGTAGTTGCGGTCTGCCGCCCAGATGGTCATCGGCTGGGTGCGAATACCCTGATACTCGAATCTTTGAAAAACCTGAATCCAGATCCCGGCGTAGTCGATGTCCGGCACCCGCTGCAACGCCTTGGCGTCCGCTTCGCTCACCACGGGACGGATACGAACCTCGTAGGGGAGGTTGGTCGGGTCGATCGGTGTCTGCGAAAAGAACCGCATGACGTAGAACACTCGCGGGCCGGCGATCTCCAGGGCGGTGAATATCTGGGAGCGGATGCCTTGGACGATCGACGCCATCGCCATCACTGTGGCCACGCCGATGACCACGCCGAGTACTGTGAGCGCCGACCGGGTGCGGTTGGCGCGCATGGCGTCGAGGGCGATCAGAACGCCCTCGACGATGCGGTGGAGCGGACCCAGAATGCGTATCATTCGGCGCTCAGGGCGATGATCGGGTCGAGGCGGGCCGCCCGGCGTGCGGGATACACTCCGAAAACGGTGCCGGCTCCGGCGCCGAGTGTCATGGCCAATACCACCGACCACCAGGTTATCCGGGCCGGCAACGGTGTCAACGCCGACATGGCCGACGCCATCGCCCATCCGGCGATCACGCCGAGCAATCCGCCGACCATCGAGAGCACGATGGCCTCGATCAGGAATTGCCGGTGGATGTCATTTCGTGTGGCGCCAATCGACTTTCTGATACCGATCTCACGGGTACGCTCGGTGACCGACATCAGCATGATGTTCATGATGACGATGCCACCCACCACGATCCCGATGCCCACCACGGTAGGCACCACGGCGAACAACACTCTCGTCAAGCTGCGCCAGAACGCCACCAGCGCATCTGCCTTGTCGATGGCAAAATCGTTGTCCTCTCCCGGTCGCAATTGGTGCGTCACGCGCATGGCTTCTTCGGCGCGCCGCATGCCCGACTCGATGTCGGAGGCGGACCGCATCTTTACGGCTACCACCGTGGTGCGGCGCCTACCGTAGATCGACTTGAAGGTGGAATAGGGCATGAGTATGAAGCCGTCGAACGACTGTCCCAGCACCCGGCCCTTCTTGGCGACTACGCCTTTGACCGTCATCTCCCGTCCGCCGACGCGAACCTTTTTGCCTAGGGCCCGCTCGGGTATGCCAAACAGGCTGTCGGCGATGCCGAAACCGAGCACCACTACGTGGCGCCGCTCGATGACGTCGCGGTCGTTGAGAGGCTCGCCTGCTGTGAATCGGTAGTCGCGCACGATCTGGTACGGTGGAGTGATCCCGAAAACCAGCACGTCGCGGATGGACCGGTTGCGGTAGGCCGCCGTACTGGCCGGCGTCGGCCAGCCCGACTGAAACGCCACCGCTTCCGCGTCGGGCAGGGCACGCTCGACGGCGAGGGCGTCGTCGAGGGAAATCAACGGTCGTTTGCGGATGGCCTTGATGTCTGCATCGCTCAGGAGCCCGACCGTGATGGGACTCCGGCGAACCTGAAAGCTGTTGGTGCCGATGACCGCGTCGGTGATGTTCTCGCGGACGTAGGCGTTCATCCCCTGGATGATGGCCACCACGGCCACCAGGAAGGCCACGGAGACGATCACGCCGAGCAGGGTGAAGAATGACCGGAGCTTGGCGCCGGCAATGGCTTGGAGGGCGAGGCGGATGGCTTCCAGGAACGGCATGAGGGGAATTTAGGTGAGGAAATTGGAAACTAGAAATTGGAGATTGGCCACCGGCCACGAGCCACCAGCCTCCAGCCTCCTACTCCTCCCCCCAGGCCTGCACGAAATCCTCATCATCCACCGCAAGCCCGTCCGCGATCCGATTGATGTAATTGAAGTAGGCAATGACCTGCGTGGCGTCGTGGACGGCGGTATCGTTGAATCCGTGTTTACGCAGGGCATCGATGTCCACGGGGCCTATGGACGAAGGTTCTGCGGTGAGTTGTTCCGCGTAGCGGCACAACGCTTGGTCGGCGGCGCTCAGCGGGGCCTTGGTCCAGTCACGTGCCACTTGATTGGTGAACGCGTCCGCCTCGTCCTCGGCGACCCCAAAAGTCCGTGTGACCTCGGCACGGAGGTCGTGCGCGTGCGCACGAATTCAATAGCGGCAGTGGTTGACCCGCGACACAACCACGGCGAGGAGTTCGCGCTGCCCGCGTGACAGCGGGGAGGCACCGTACATGACGGCGGCGTAGAAGTCCATCGACGTCCGCAACACGCGCGGGTTGAGGCTCATGATGCCGACGATGTGCCAGATGCGGCCCGCGCGCTTGACGGCGCTGTCGAGCTGCTGCTTGAGGAATCCGGTGGCCTCGTCGAGGCCGATGGTTCTGATCCAGGGCATGGTGGGCCCGCGGTTAGAGCATCCGGCGCTTGTACAGGTCGTCCAGCACAGCTTGGGCGAGGCCCTTGAAGACCTCCTTCTCTGAGCCCGGGTTGAAGGTGTCGGATATGGCCGACCACAATAGCCGGGAGTCCCTCAGATATATGTTGGTCTCCAGCCGGATCACCGTGGATTCATCCAGATAGCCCGGCGTCGACATGGCGGTGTAGCCGTAGTTGTAGTAACCGTAGAATCCGCCGTAGTATATGGGCCCCATGTACCCGGTGCCCTGGACGTAGGTACGGTCCACGTCGCTGCCCAAGAGCCGCGTTACCAGGATGGCGTCGATCTCCTGGTCTTTGACGTACCGGGCGACGGCGGTTGAGTCCAGCCGGCCCACGCCCAGTGCTGTCGCGGCGGAGAACGCCTGAACCTTTTCCTTTTTGAACTGCTCGACGAAATAGTTTTCGAAGGTGCTCCGGATTTCCGGATCACGACTCACGCCGATGACGAGGACGTTGTCGATCGGCTCGCCGTCCCACAACGAATCGGCCCACACGTCGGTAAGTTCCGTGGTCCTGCCACAGCCAAGGACCAGGAACGCCATGGCGGCGGCAAGGGGTATCACGCGGCGAAGGGACATCGGCACATTCCTTTGATATTGGGTGCTCCGGATTCTAACCGCGCGGCCCCTACTAGGCCACGGCGCACCATCCACGTCCTTCCCCTCTCCCCGGGGGGATGGCACATTGCAGGCCTATGCACCTGAAATCCCTCAGCCGCAAATGCTTGCGGGCCTTGCCCTGGCGATCGCTGATCGTGGCCAGTCTTCTATTGGCCACGACGCCGGTGGCCCAGTCGGACCCGCTGATCATCACCCGGGCAATGACGGCCACCACCATCGCCGAGTTCTTCGTCGAACGGGATTCCGTGCTGGTGGAGCTGGAGATCGGGCTGGCTGATCTGCCGGCGTTCCGCAACATGCTGCCGCCGGAATTGCTCGAACGTGTCGAAGG
>JBDHMR010000273.1:0-3476 GCA_039656035.1 Gemmatimonadota bacterium | reverse complement strand
GGCAGGATGCTCGAGCCGTTCCTCGACGTACTCGGCATCGGCGTAGGTGACCCGGGGCCGGCGGCGCCACGACAGCCATTCCTCACGGGTAATGTTGCCGGTGCTGAAGCTGGGTCGCTGGCGCAGTTGGAAAGTGTTGACGCCGATCAACCGGTTGGCCACCTGGTCTTCCATGTAAGCGTTCATACCCTGGACCACCGACACCACGGCGATCAGAAACATCACCCCGATCAGCACTCCGATGAGTGAGAACACGCTCTTGAGCTTCTGCGTCCATATGCTCTGGAGCGCCATCCGGATCGCTTCGAGTGTCGGCATGTTAGGCCGCCTTGCCCTGTTTGAGGCGGTCGCTCTCGACGCGCCCATCCTTGAGCCCCACCACACGGTGCGCGTGGGCCGCGATGTCCGGCTCGTGCGTCACCATGATGATGGTCTGGCCCTCGTCGTGCAGCTGCTGGAACACGTGCATGAGTTCGTCGCTGGTGGTGCTGTCGAGGTTGCCGGTCGGTTCGTCTGCCAGGAGCAGCGCCGGCCGGTTGACCAACGCGCGCGCTATGGCCACTCGCTGCCGTTGGCCGCCCGACAGCTCGTTGGGTCGGTGGCCCACCCGATCGCCCAACCCGACGCGATCGAGCGCGTCCATGGCTCGTTGGCGCCGCTCCTTCGAGCTGACCCCGCTGTAGACCAACGGTAGTTCCACGTTGTGCAGGGCCGTGGCGCGGGGCAGCAGGTTGAACGTCTGGAACACGAAGCCGATTTCCTGGTTGCGCACCCTCGCCAGCGCGTCGTCGCCCATGCGGGAGACTTCCTGGCCGCTGAGCCAGTACTCACCACTGGTCGGCGTGTCTAGGCAACCGATGAGGTTCATCAAGGTCGACTTGCCCGACCCGGACGGTCCCATGACGGCTACATATTCGTTGCGCCTGATGTCGAGGGAGGCGCCGCGAAGAGCGTAGACCACCTCGGTTCCCATGAGATACTCACGGGTCAGGTTCTTTACGCTGATGACCAGGTCAGCCATGTCAGTCGTTCCCGTCACGCTGGGCCTGGCGCACCTTGGTGCTGTCGCTCAGGTCCCGGATGACCTGGTAGGGGCCTGCTACGATTGAATCGCCCTCCTGCAATCCGGTCAACACCTGGAAGTGTTCCTCTCCGGCAATGCCCACGTTCACGGGCACGAAATTGGCCAGGCCATCTCGCACTATGAACACGCCTTCGGTCTCCTCGCTGCGTCCCACCGCCGCTGAGTCCCGTTCGACGTTCTCGTTGGGGAGGACCTCATGATCCCGCACCGTCAGCGCGATGATGGGAATGGCGAGCACTTCCTTCTGAACGTCGGTCACGATCCGGGCGGTGGCGCTCAGGTCCGGGCGAATATCGATCGGCGGATCGGCCAGGGTTATTTCGACGTCGAAGTCTACCGCCCGGTCGCTCGATCCGGCGGAGGTCATCGTGGCCGTTAACCGGGCACTATTGGAAATCTTGGTGATGTATCCGACGAAGGCGGTGTCGGGATAGGCGTCGATGGTGATGCGGACCGAATCGCTCAGTGCCAGCCGGACGACGTCTGTCTCGTCCACCTGGACCTCAGCCAGAATTTCCGACATGTCGGCGATCGTCATCAGTAGTGCCGTTTCCCGGGAGAAGGTGCCGGGCACCGCAACCTCGCCCTCTTCCACGGGCAGGCGAACTACACGGCCTGCCATCGGGGCTGTGAGCCGTGTCTTGCCCAGTTGCTCCCGCGCTTCCACGACGCTCGCCTTGTACTGGTCCACCTGGGCGGCACTGGCCTGGTAGTTGGCTACCGACACGTCGTACGCAGTCTGAGCCTGCTCGAAGGCCTCCTCGGAAATCAGGCCTTCACGCTCGTGCAGGTTGCGAGCACGGTTGAGGTTGCGCTCGGCCTCGGCCCTGTTGGCGTCGGCCCGCAGCATGGAAGCTTCGCCGGAAGCCAACAGCGCCGTGGCCCGGCTGACCGCGGCTTCGTAGGGAGCGGCCTCGATTTGGATCAGGAACTGACCCTTGTCCACCCAGTCGCCCTCGGTCACACCGATCCGGGTGATCCGTCCGGTAATGTCGGCACTGATGTCTACTTTGGTCTTGGGACGGATGGTGCCGCTGGCCGTTACCGTGGCCACCAGATCCTCGACCCCGACCTCGGCGATACGTACGGTTTGCCCGCGGTCACCCCGCTTGGCCGCGCTCATGAAGACCACGACCACCACGATGACGACGGCAATCCCCGCCAAACCGAGTTTGGTACGACGAGACATGATGCTCCTCTAGCGTAAGGGACGCCCGACCGCGAACTCCAACGCGGCCAGTGCCCGGTGGTATGCGTACACTGCGTTTACGTAGTTGCCCTCGCCCAGTGCCACGGCGTTCTGGGCGTCCGATAGTTCCGTAGCGTTGCCGCTGCCCAGACGGTAGCGGTCCTGGGCCAAGCGCAACTGCTCACGTGCGGCCTGGCGACTGAGTTCCTGGATGGCTACCGCCCGGAAGGCGCCGTCCAGCGCCAGGTAGCGCTCGGTCACCAGGGCCTCCAACTGGAGCGATGTGGCACGGACTTGCTCGTCCGCGTCCTGTTGGGCCTCCTCGGCCCGGGCCACGCCCAGCGACCGGCCGAAGCCGGTGAAGATCGGCAGGCTCACCGTCAACGACGCCGAGAACGGCGACGAGGTGAAGGCGAGCGGAAACACGTCGTTCTGGTCCAGGATGCCCTGCTGTGCACCCGATGTCAGCTGGTCGCCGCCAGGCGTCAGCCCGAAATTGCCGAACGAACAATCCGCCACGGGTAGTTGAGGACTGGCGCCGTTGTTGATTGCGTTCTGTGTGACGCAATTGGATTGGGCGCTTTGGCTGCCGAAAAGATTGGCTTGCAACAACTGGTCGTCGTCGGTGAACGACTGGGTAAAGCCGCTCCAGGCGGCGCGGGCGGTTATCGAGGGCAGGTAGTCGCTTTTGGTCGCCTTGGTGTTCCAGGCGGCGGCGTCCTCCCGGGCACGGAAAGCGTTGAGCGTCGGGTTGTCCCGCTCAGCCAGGTCGAGCAGGCTCGGCAAGGCGAAGGTCGGTTCCGTCACCTCGAACGTGCTGCTCATGCCGATGTTCTGAATCGCGATGGGCGGCCGGACGCCCATCTGGCGGAACAATTCCAGTTTGCCGGCGCTCTCGACCTGCTCGGCCACGATCAATGACGACTCCGACTGCGCCTTGGTCGCTTGCGCCTGACGAACGTCCAGCAACGTGGCCTGCCCCAGCTGGAATCGGGCTTGGGCCAGGTCGAGGAACACCTGGTTGCGCTCCACCTGCTGCCGTACCACATCCACCTGGGCGGAGGCTTGCAACACCACCAGGTACTGGTCGGTGATGTTTCCCACCAGGGCCACGTCCGCGTTGTTAATGTCGGCCTGGACGGCGCGGGCGTTGGCCTTTTCCAGTCCCGGACCGGTTACCGTGCGGCCGGTCAGGGAATAGTT
>JBDHMR010000272.1:0-3476 GCA_039656035.1 Gemmatimonadota bacterium | reverse complement strand
TGTGGACCGTGTTGAAGGAGAAGGGTGCGGCTCTGTAGCGAAATTGGCCGCAGGATGAAGTACGAGGTGTGAGGTGATCTTGGTGACTCCTTGATCCCCTCACACCTCGTTCGTTTCTGCCTGGGCCACCACAGTTGTGGCCGCAATCCCGACTCTAGCGGTCAGATTAATCCAGGTTATCATATCTCACTAAGCGATAGCTACGTACGGGCTTACGATGCTAGCCCCACGAATTCGGGAGACGGAACGATGCGAAGCAGCAACATGTGGTCGGTACTCCTTGCCAGCGTAATGATTACCGCGGTGGCAGTCCCAGTGGGGGCCCAGGAGGCAGAGAACGCGGTACTCATCACCAACGTCAACGTGTGGGACGGCACCAGCGACGGGTTGCAGAACGGCATGAGCGTGTTGGTGGAGGGCAACCTGATCAGCCAGGTCGCAGCCAGCATCAGTGCGCCGAGCGGAGCCACGGTCATCGATGGTGGCGGGCGGACGCTGATGCCTGGCCTGATAGACATGCACACGCACCTGACCCTGAAGCAGGGGATTCCGAATATGATGTCGCTGTGGGACGGCGCCGCCACTGGTGCCATGGCCTATGAGACAATGCAGCTCTACCTGCGAATGGGCTATACCACGTTGCGAGACATTTGTGGGGGCTCCACAGGCTTGGCCCGTGCCATCGTGGCCGGACGGATCAGTGGTCCCCGGCTGTACAGTGGTGGCGCTTGCCTGGCCGGCACCTCGAGCCACGCCGATTGGGGTAACCAGAACGATTACCGCGGCAGGCCGAGCGCCGGCGAGCTGCGTGACGACGTGTACATTGTCGACAGTCCGGACGAGATGCGGCAGGCTGCACGGCAGAACTACCGCAACGGCGCCACCGTGCTGAAGATCTTCGTGGGCGGTGGTGTGGCGTCGCTGTTCGATCCGCTGGAAGCCACCATGCTGACCGCACCTGAGATCCGGGCCGCCGTCGAGGTGGCCGAGGACTTCGGCAGCTACGCCTGCATGCACGCCTACCAGGACGAGAGCATCAACCGGGCCTTTGACGCGGGCGTCACATGCCTGGAGCACGGCTTCCTGATGTCGGAGGAAACCGTCAAGCGCATGAAAGCGGAGGGGCGGGTCATCAGCCTCCAGGCGTTCATGAGCTATCAGGCCTTTCTGGCGCCTGAAGAGATTCAGGGATTCTCGGCTGAGAACATCCGTAAGGCCCGGCAGGTGAACGCGGGCGCCGACCAGATGTTTGCCTGGATTGCCGAGCACGAGGTTGATGCCTTCGCTGGTACGGACATGTTCACCCCCGATCTGATCCCGTTGGTGACGCAGGACCTGGTCGTCCGCAAGCGCTGGTTTGCCGACGTCGAAATCCTCAAGCACAATACGTCCAACGCCGGGCGTTGGCTCGGCAAGACCGGGCCCAAGAACCCATATAAGGAAGGCGTGATCGGTGTCATCCAACCGGGTGCCTACGCCGACCTGATCCTGGTGACCGGCGATCCCACCGCGGATGTGGCGGTGCTGGTGGATTACGACGCCAACATCAATTTCGTGATGAAGGATGGGAAGGTGTTCAAGAACACGATGAATTAGTGCGCCGTACGGAGTGCGGAGGAACGAACCAGTACCCCTGGAGCGGGAGTCGAATTTGCAGAGATTCATGGCCGACCAGCCCTTCGACGAGGGAATCGGGTCAGGTGAGCGGCGCTAGGCTCGAGTGGGTCGCCAGACTATGTGCCGCCGAAAGAAGGGACTGATCCTGGTTCGCTTCCCCAAAGTGCTGGTGGCCGCCGCGCTGGTAGTCGGCGCCTCGCTCGCCACCGTTCCTTCCGGCTGGGCCCAAGGGCAGGACACCACCGCGACCCAGGATACCACCCGGGCGCGCCCTAACCTGGGTGGCCCCGACCAGGTCGACAACCAGCTGGCCTCGGACGCCGAGCCCAAGGACGCGCTCCTCAAGCTCACGTTCCTCGACCCCTACTTCGACTTCAAGGCCCGGTTCAAGGAAAAGACCGGCATCGGTTTCAGCATCGACTACAGCACCATCTACATGAAGGCCAGCGCCAGCCTGCCCGACTCCTCAGACCAGGCGTGGAGCGGCATGGTGCGGCTGTACGGCGCCTGGGACCTGGTGGGACGGGAATCGGGCAACGCGGGGGCGCTGGTGTTCAAGGTCGAACACCGGCACCGCTATTTGGCCATCGCGCCCAAGCAGCTGTCGTCCAATATCGGCTACGCCGGTATCTTCGCCGCGCCGTTCAGCGATCAAAAGCTGCGTTGGACCAACTTGTATTGGCGCCAGAGGCTGGGGCAGGGGCGCTTCGTCTTCTTGGCCGGTTTGCTGGACGTCACCGATTTCCTCGATGTATATGGGCTCGCCAGTCCGTGGCTCCACTTCACCAACCTCACGTTCAGCACCGGGTCAGCCGCCACCGCACTCCCCAATGACGCGCTCCTCGGCGTGGCGGCCGGAGCGTGGCTTTCCGACCAGGTCTACGCCCTCGCTAGCTTTGGCGACAATGGCTCCGATCCAACGGACCCGTTCACCGGCTTCGACCGGTTCGTCAACGTCAACGAGTACTTCTCCAGCCTGGAGGTGGGCTGGACCACTGCCACGGACCGCGCCTATCTCGACAACGTGCACCTCACCGTGTGGCACAGCGACGCCAAGACTAGCACCTCGGGAGACCCCGCTGGCTGGGGCGTCAACTTCTCGGCCGCCAAGTACATCGACGACAAGTGGCTGCCGTTCGTGAGGGGGGGCTACACCGAGGACGGCGGCAGCCTGCTGCAGAAGTCCGTCAGTGTCGGGCTCGGTTATCAGGCGGTGCCGGGGCGAGACCTCGTCGGGTTCGGTGCCAACTGGGGAGAGCCCAACGCCACGACATGGGGGCCAGGGCTCCGGGATCAGTACAGCTTCGAGTTGTTCTGGCGCTGGCACGTGGGACCCCAACTGGCTGTGACCCCGGACCTGCAGTACCTCATCCACCCCGCCAACAACCCCGATGAGAGTGCCATCTGGCTGCTCGCCTTGCGGGCGCGGCTCTCGCTCTAGAGGCGTCCCGAGCGGTCTGATGATGAGTGGGGCGGCCATGGCTTTCGGACAAAATCCAAAGTAGTTTTGTCGATATTGAAAATCGGTCAATTCTTTCCATTGGAGCAACACTGATGAAGAACATCACCAAGACAGGAGTATTGGCGCTGACCCTAGGTGCCCTTGTGGCCTTGCCGGCCGAGGCACAGAAGCAGAAGGATCTCGACCGGGTCGAGGAGGCCATGGCAACCATGATCGAGAAGGATGCCGGCATGGTCGACTGGTTCAGCAGCGCGTACGCCTACGCCGTGTTTCCCAACGTCGGCAAGTGCGGCATCGGCATCGGTGGCGCTCATGGCAACGGTATCGTCTACCAGGGTGGCACGCCGGTCGGCAAGTCCGAACTCAAGCAGGTGACGGTCGGGTTGCAGCTGGGCGG
>JBDHMR010000271.1:0-4289 GCA_039656035.1 Gemmatimonadota bacterium | reverse complement strand
GCCATGGCGCGCCAGGCCGAGGCCGAGCGCGAACGGCGCGGCAAGGTGATCGCCGCCCAGGGCGAGCTACAGGCCTCGTCGGCGCTGGCGGAAGCGGCCTCGGTTCTGGCTAAGGAGCCCATCGCCATCCAACTGAGGTACCTGCAGACGATCACCGAGATTGCAGCGGAGAACAACTCGACGACCATCTTCCCGATTCCAATAGAACTGATCAAGCCGTTCCTGAGTGGATCCGCGACACGGTCAGACAGCTCGGCGGAGACGCCCGCAGCGCTGCCGGCGCCCAATCCCTTGCTGAGCGGATTACCACAACTAACTAAGGAAACGAAGCCGGCCGAACCGGCCGAGCCGAAGGAATAGATGGCCGATCTCGTCCCAAGATCGATCGATCGGGCGGCCCTGGAGCGGATCATCATGCGGGCCGCCGAGTTGCAAACGGCCGGCAAGGATATCGGCGACAACCTGTCGTGGGAAGAAGTTCGTCAACTGGGGAAAGAAGTAGGCATTCCCGACCGGTTCCTGCAGCAGGCACTGCTGGAAGAGCAGAACCGGACACCTGCGGCAGCCGCGTCCGGCCTGACCAACCGACTGGTGGGACCGGCAGACGTCACGGCCGAGCGGGTGGTGCGGGGCACCACCGGCGCCATCGAGCGAACCCTGTTGGGTTGGATCGAGGAACAGGAACTCCTCACGGTTCAGCGACACCAGCCCGGGCGAATCGACTGGGAGCCGCTGCCCGGGCTGCAAGTGGCCTTCAAGCGATCGTCGGCAGCATTCGGCGGCGGACGCAAGCCGTTCATGCTGGCCAAGGCAGGTTTGGTAACGGCCATCGTCACCGAACTGGAGGCGGACTATTGCCACGTACTGATGCGGGCCAATCTCGGCAAGGAACGGAACGGACACCTTGCGGGAGGGACGGTGCTCTTGGGGGGCGGCGCGATCGGCACAGGCGTCATGGTGAGTACCGGTGTCATGCTGGTGTTGACTCCCATTCCCATCATTGCGGGGGCCGCTCTGGCAGCGCTCATCTGGGGCACCTACCGTCCGACCGCCGAGCGGACGCGCCTGGGATTGGAACGCACCCTGGACCATTTGGAGCGTGGTAACGTCAAGCCGGGACATCAACTTCCCGAACGAGCACCAAGCCTGCTGAAGCAGGTAACCGATGAACTTCGCAAAGCATTAGGATCCTAACCACCAACTACGGAATACAAGCATGACTGAAATCAAGAAAGTGGGCGTACTCGGCTGTGGCCTGATGGGAAGCGGTGTGGCGCAGATAGCTGCAGCGGCCGGCTACACCACGGTAGTTCGCGAAGTCGACGACGCTCCACTCGCAAAGGGAAAGGCGGGGATCGAGAAATCACTCGCCAAGTTCGTGGAGAAGGGCAAACTGACCGAGGCGGACCGGGATGCCACGCTTGGCCGGTTGTCGTTCGTTACTGACATGGAGGCCCTGAAGGACTGCGGCATCGTCATCGAGGCGGTCACCGAAGACCTGGAAATCAAGAATACCCTGTGGAAGGAACTGGACGCGTTGTGTCCGCCAGCCACAATCTTCGCCTCCAATACTTCGAGCCTTACCATTGCGGCCATGGCCGGGACAACCGAGAGGCCAGACCGATTCGTCGGCCTCCATTTTTTCAATCCCGTGCCCCTGATGAAGTTGGTGGAAGTCGTCCGCACCATTACCACCAGCCAGGAAACGTTCGACACTACCTTTGCCTTTGCCACCAGCCTGGGGAAGACGGCCGTGACGGCCAAGGACAGCTCCGGGTTCATCGTCAATCTCTTGCTGGTTCCCTACCTGCTGGACGCCATTCGGGCGCTGGAAACCGGTGTCGCCTCCATCGAGGACATCGACAACGCCATGAAGCTCGGCTGTGGCTACCCGATGGGCCCCCTCGCGCTGCTGGATTTCGTCGGCAATGATACCACGTACAAGATCGCGGAAATCATGTTCGACGAGTATCGCGAACAACGGTATGCACCGCCTCCATTGCTCAAGCGCATGGTCATGGCGGGGTTGTATGGGCGGAAGAGTGGGAAGGGGTTTTATGACTACTCTGCCAAACCGCCGACGGTGATGGAGCTGGGGATCTAGTGCGGCGGAGAATGCAGAGAATATTGAATAATGGATGCCACGAATAATGAATAATGAAATGAAGGGCCAACGGAAAATTTCATTATTCATTATTCGTGGCATCCATTATTCGTGGCATTCTCTGTCATTGTTCGTCTTGGCCCTCGCCTGCAACCCCAACTCGACCCGCCCCCCCCAACTCGAGCCGGTAACGGGAGCAGTCAGGGTCGAGTTGGCCTTGCCACGTGACCTGGCCACCCAGGAACTGGCCGACCAGCTGCTGGTGGACACCATCCCGGTGACCGTGGTCCAGCTGCAGGACGGCTACCTGGAGACTCCTTGGTTCGACGCCGCCACCGGCACTGCTACGGACGACCGTCGCCTGGGGCCCGACGTGGTGCGCCTCAGGGCGTGGGTCGACCCCGGGGCACCCCGCCACAGTTACCTGACCGTCGAGTTGGTGTACCGCCCCCTGGCCGATCCTTCCATATCCCAGCGCCAGCTGGAACAGCAGGTCCCCAACGATCACCCGGCGGCCGAACGGCTGGGGCGGGCCCTCGAGGTGTTGACCGCCCGGTATCCGTCTCACACTTCGCAGTAGCTCGGCCAGGCGGTTGGCCACCCGGAGCCAGGGCCGCTAGCTTCCACCCGTGTCCTCCGCCGAACCCACCACCACCGACCGAGCCCGGGTCGCGCCAAACTCGGCCCCGGCAGTCCCCTCACCGGCAAGCGACCTCGCCTATTGCGGGGAGATGTTGCCCCAGGTGTCGCGGACATTTGCCCTATGCATCCGGTTGTTGCCTCCCGACCTCCAACGTTCGGTCATGGTGGCCTATCTGTTGTGCCGGATTGCCGATACCATCGAAGATGCGGAGAATCTTCCGGCCGCGGACAAGCGGGCGTTGCTACAGAGATTCTCCGACAACCTGGGGGCGCCGGAGGAGGACGTCGGTTACTTGCGCGCGGCCTTTTCGGGAGATGGAACGGCGGAAGACGACTTGTGCCATCACGCCGACCGGGTGTTGCGGTCTTTCGGCCGCCTCGACCGCGACGAGCAGGAAGCCGTTCGGCCATGGGTGGAGGAGATGTGCGCCGGCATGGTCGAATTCAGCCGGGAGCCGGTAGCAACCGGGACCGAGATGCCTTCCCTAGAGCGGATAGAGGATCTCGACAGGTACTGCTATTACGTCGCGGGAACCGTGGGCCACCTGCTGACGGCGCTCTTTGGACTGAAGCTGGGACCGCGAGATCGAGACCGGGTCCCGGAGCTCGAGGCCTACGCGACCAGCTTCGGCCTGGGGCTGCAGACCAGCTTCGGCCTGGGGCTGCAGCTGACCAACATCATCAAGGACGCGGCCAAGGATCACCGGCTCGGATGGAGTTTCATTCCCCGGGAGTTGTGCGAGCAGGAGGGCATTTCCGTGGACGAGTTGTTCGGACCGGACAACGCCGACGCCTCACGAAGAGTGTTCGACGTGTTGATCGGCAAGGCCAGCGGCCACTTGCAGGACGCGCTCCACTACACCACGCTGTTTCCGACGACCCAGTATCGCATTCGACTATTCTGTCTTACGTCCTTGTATTTCGCGATACGCACCTTGAGTCTGGCCGCGGCGGACGACGGAGGACTGGTCGAGGGAACGACGGTCAAAATCACCCGCGGCGAGGTGTACCGCATTCTGGCGACGACATATGTTGTGGCGCCGAGCAATCGAATGGTGCGCTGGTATTTTCGACGCCTGGGCGGCGACAAGTTCACCCAACTGAGCCCATGACCACTTTCGTGCCCCCACCGCAGTTTGGCGGCGCTTTTCGAACAGATGTGCGAGCCCGAGCCGCCTATGCCGAAGGCGCCGGCATCTACCGAATCCTCCCCGACGCTATCGCTCTTCCGGAATCAGTGGCTGACCTGGAACGCTTGGTCTGTTGGGCAGATGAACGAGGTATTCCTCTGGTTACCCGGGGCGTCGGGAGCGCCATGCCGGGCAGCAGTGTTGGCGCCGGGGTCATCGTGGATCTGGGCCGCCTGCAGCCGGCCACGCTGGAGGTCGACCCCGACAGTCGGCGAGCCGTAACGGGGGCCTCGGTTACCTACCAAGCCCTGGCTGATGCGGCGCAGACGCATGGACTGCGACTCCCGCCAGATCCTTCCAGCGCGGCGTTTGCCACGATGGGAGGGATGGTGGCCACCAACGCCGCCGGAGCC
>JBDHMR010000270.1:0-3842 GCA_039656035.1 Gemmatimonadota bacterium | reverse complement strand
ACCGGCAGCTGCCGGTTCGCCGGTCGAGCGCCGATCGGACACCCCGCCGCCGGCGGTCGTGGGACGAACAGCAAAAGAAAGACAAACTGGTCCGCAATACGGGCGAGCCCGATATCGTGCAGCGGACCCGGGCACAGTTCGCCGCCTGGGCATCGGTCAACGGCGGGTTGTTCCTGCTGAACGTGGCCACCACGCAGTTGGATCCCCCGTGGTTCATCTTCCCGGCGGCAATCTGGGGCATCGGTTTGTTATCCAACTACGCCAAGGTATGGCAAGCGGGATACAGCTGGCGTGACATCCTCAAGCGTCCACCGGCACCAGGTTCTGTGGAACACGAGCTGGCATCGCGCCAGGGCAAGGGCAGGAATTCGGCGCCCACACGGAAACGATGCTGCAGATGGAGCGCGACCGCGGCGCCATCAGCAAACAACTGGAAGGCATGCCGGATTCGGAGCGCACCATGCTGCCCGACGTCGTCAAGACGGTCGACGGTCTGTACCAGAGGGCACAGTACCTGGCGCTGACGCTCGCCGAATTGGAAGCCCAAGTCGACCCACGCGAGCTGAAGCGGGTCGAGAGCCGAATGGCTTCACTGGAGAGCGAACCTGACGACGAAGAGCAGGAGCGCCGGATGAGCCTGCTTCAACGGCAACGGGATTCGATCAAGGCACTCGACAAGCGGCGCCGGAAGACGTCCCGCAATCTCGAGTCCTGCGTGCTGGCCATGCAAAACGTGCGATTCGACCTCCTGCGACTCAAGTCCGCCAACATGCAGGAAGTACTGGGCGACCTGACCCAGGCCACGATGCAGGCGCGGTCGTTGTCGCGTGACGTGGACAATGCGATCGATGCCGTGGGTGAGGTGAGGGATGTCTTGAGGAGCTAGTACCCCGCCTGCCCCACAATCGCCGCTTCCAGGTCCGCTACTTGCGGCAAGATGACGTCCTCCAGCTGCGGTGCATATGCCACGAACGTATCGGTCGCCGCCACGCGCTTGACGGGGGCGTCGAGCCAGGCAAAACATTCGTCCGCCAGCCGGCTGGCGAGCTCGGCGCCGTAGCCCCACGACAGAGAATCTTCGTAGGCGACTATGACGCGGTTGGTCTTGCGGACGGATTGGTAGATGGTTTCCCAGTCGACCGGGGACAACGAGCGCAGGTCGATGACTTCGGTGCTGATGCCGTGCTCTTCCTCGACTTTGTTTGCAGCGGTGATGGTTCGCTGCACCACGGCGCCGTAGGTCACCACGGTAACGTCGGTCCCGGCGCGCACCACCTTGGCCTTGCCGAAGGGCACCATGAAATTGGGACCCGGGTTGGCGGATTTGTTGTAGGTCTGGCGGTAGAGATGCTTGTGTTCCAACATCAACACGGGATCGTCGCAGCGAATGGCGGTCCGTAACAGACCGTTGGCGTCGAGGGCCGTGGATGGACACACCACGCGCAGTCCCGGAATGGCGGTGAACAACGACGCCCCGGTCTGTGAGTGATAGATCGACCCGCCCTTCAGGTAGCCGCCGTAAGTGGCGCGCACCACCACCGGCGCGGTAAAGTCGCCGTTCGAGCGCCAGCGCATGAGGGCCAATTCGTTGCGGATCTGCATGTAGGCGGGCCAGATGTAGTCGAAGAACTGAATCTCCACGACCGGCTTGAACCCTCTGGTAGCCAGCCCGATGGCACGGCCCACGATGTTGGCTTCGGCCAGCGGCGAGTTGTAGACCCGCCCAGCGCCGAACTCTTTTTGCAGGCCCCAAGTCACCTTGAAGACTCCGCCCTTGCCCTTGACGTCGTCGAGGTGCTCCTCGCGGCTGATGTCGGCCACGTCTTCACCGAAGAGGAGTACCCGCTGGTCGCGGCGCATCTCTTCCTTGAGGCAGACGTTGATCAAATCCACCATCGTGGTCGGGTTGCCGCTGAACTTGGGGTCGTCCTCGGTATCGAAATGCTCGGACGTGGGATCCACGTCCGGCGAGTAGACGTTGTGGTAGATCGTGTCGGTGCCCGGCTGCGGTGAGGCCAACGCCGTGTCGGTGGCGACGATGACTTCTTCAGCGACCTCTTCACGAATCCGTTCCAGTTCCGCCTCGGTGGCTACCCCCTCGGCCATCAAGTATTCGGGGAAGGTGACCAGGGGATCGCGTTCCGCGTCCGCGCTCCGTTCGTCAGCGGAGCGGTAGTGCACCTCGTCGTCCGACAACGAGTGCGAATAGGGCCGGATGACGTGCGCGTGCACCAGCGCCGGACCGTGCCGGTGCCGGGCCCACTCGGTGGCCTCGGCGACCGCGTCGTAGGAGGCCAGCGGATCGCAGCCGTCAACCTCGATAATTTTCAGATTGGGGAACCCGGCCACCAGCTTGGAGATGGAACCGCCGGCGGTGTTCACCTCGACCGGCACCGAGATGGCGTAGCCGTTGTCCTGAATGATGTACACCACCGGAAGCTTGAGATTACTGGCGCTGTTGAGCGACTCCCAGAACTCGCCCTCGGAGGTGGTGCCCTCGCCGGACGTCACCAGTACGACCTCGTCGTCGTGCATCAGCTCGGCACGGTCTTCGATCTCGTCGTTCTGGCTGTAGCGGAGCCACGCCTCGGCGCAGCCGACGGCCTGAAGAAACTGGGTACCCGTCGGGCTGGACGAGCTGACGATGTTGAGATCCTTGTGCCCCCAGTGGGACGGCATCTGACGACCACCGGAGTTGGGGTCGTCAGCGGCGCCCACCGCCGACAGGAGCTGCTCGGTGGGCGTCATGCCCAGTCCCAGACACAAGGCCCGGTCTCGATAGTAGGTGTAGAACCAGTCGTACGACGGGCGGAGCACCTTCGCCGCGGCCGCCAGGATGGCCTCGTGCCCTGCTCCGGAAATCTGGAAGTAGATCTTGTTCTGTCGCTTGAGTTGAATCTCCTTGTCGTCCAGGGCCCGGGAGAGAAACATCAGGCGATAGAGGTCGAGCAGATCGGCCTTTTCGAGTTTGGCCGCTCGGGTGGCCGGGCCGGAAACCGTTGGTATTACCATAGATAGCGTGGGGCAAGTGGTGTCAGAATGGACAATTGGGCGAACCCCAAAGATACTCGCCCCGATGTACTCGGGTAAGGGATCGGGCTTGTGGGGGCGGCGGGGCGGCGGGGCTGCGGGGCGGCCGCTCAGGGCCCGGCGAGGTAGACGATACGCCCGCCCACGAGCGTGGCTTCGACGGACACCCGGTCCAACTCCTCTGGCGCGACTTCCATTAGGTAAGCGTCGAGGAGTACCAGATCGGCGGCGTAGCCGGGTGTTAGCCGGCCGACGCGCTCTTCCATGAATAGACCGTAGGCGCTGGCCGCAGTGTAGGCATGTAGCGCCTCATCGACCGACACCTTTTCCTGGGGCACCCAGCCACCGGGGTTGGCGCCGTCGATGGTCTGCCGGGTAACGGCCGCGTAGATGCCGAGCATGGGGTTGAGCGGCGCTACGGTCCAGTCGGACCCGAAGGCGAGCACCACACCGGCGTCGAGGAACGACCGAAAGGCGTACGTGGTCCTGATCCGCTCGGGCCCAATACGCTTCTCGGCCCAGCGGCCGTCGTCGATGGCGTGGTACGGCTGCACGGCTGCGATGACGCCCAGGCGGGCAAACCGGTCGAAGTCGGGCGGGCGCAGGTGCTGGGCGTGCTCTATGCGCCAGCGACGGTCGCGCTCGCCGCGTTCTGATTGCAGGCTGTCGAAGATATCCAGCAGCAGAGCGTTGGCCCGGTCGCCGATGGCGTGGATGGCCAACTGGAGCCCGGCCGAGTCGGCCGAACCGAGAAGAGAGCGCAACAGGTCTTCGGCCGTCACCAGCGTTCCAGCGGTTTCGGGCTCGTCGTC
>JBDHMR010000269.1:0-3486 GCA_039656035.1 Gemmatimonadota bacterium | reverse complement strand
CCCCCTGGTGCACCTGTACGGCAGGATGGCCGATCGAGTGCCGCGCATGCAGCTCATCAAGCGGGTGACCCTCGGGTTCACGGCCCTGTTGGTGGTGTTCTATCTCCTGGCCGAGGCCGGTGCCCGGCTGGCGATTCCGTTTTTTCTCTACGTGTCGATTTTCAATGTGATGATCGTGGCACAGTTCTGGTCCTTTGCCAACGACATCTATACCACTGGCGAAGGTGAGCGGTTGTTCCCGATCATCGTGTTCGGCATGACTGTCGGCGCGGTCATCGGTGCTGCTATCTCCACGATCTTGATAGGCCCCTTGGGACACTACGCCTTAATGTTGGTAGCCGGTGGGTTGGTCTTGGCGGGCCTGGTCATCACCAATTATGTCGACCGCAAGCAAAGGGGCAGAACCGAGAGCCACCTCCCGCCGCCCCAAACCACGGCCGAAATGCCTGCGGCTACGGGCCAGTTTAGGTTGGAGACCGGGGAGTTCAAGGCACTTACCGAAGAACAGGTGCAGGAGTCGGGTAGTGGCAAGGGTGCCTTCGCGTTGGTGTTCAAGACACGGTACTTGCTCCTCATCGCCTTGATGATATTGCTCACCAACTGGGTAAATACGCTCGGTGGTTACATTTTCAACGTGGCCATCAAGAATGCTGCCCAAGCAGCCGTCGCGGCGGGACAAGCGGGTGGGCTTGACGAGGGCGAGTACATGGCCCGGTTGATCGGTGGGTTCTTCACCGGGGTCAATCTTCTCACGGTTCTCGTGCAGATGTTCGTCGTCTCGCGGCTGATCAAGTACCTCGGGGTCAAGACCAGCCTGCTGATTCTTCCGATAATAGCCCTTCTCGGCAACGGTGCCATCCTGATGTTACCCGTGTTGGCGGTGGTCCGTATAGCCAAGACTGTCGAAAACGCCACTGACTATTCCTTGCAGAACACCCTCAAGAACGCACTGTGGCTGCCAACGACCCGTGAGCAGAAGTACAAGGCCAAACAGGTCATTGATTCTTTCTTTGTCCGGGTGGGCGATGTGTTGTCGTCCGGAGTGGTGTTTGTCGGCAGCACCTATCTGGCGTTGAGTCTGAGTGGCTTCGCGGTAGTGAACGTCGTCCTGGCGGTGGTGTGGATCGCGGTGGTCGTCGCCATCGGACGAGAGTACGTCCACCTCACCAAGACGGGCCAGCCGCCGGTCTAGTCTTCCGACTCTTCCCTGTGGCGTTTCAGGGCCTCGAGTCGGTCGGCAATGGTTTCATCGGCGCTGAGGAGACCTTGCAGGGCATCGCCTGAGGATCGTGGTTGGCGGCCGCGGCGGATCGGCGTTTCGAGGAATGGCCACAGCTTGTGACGCAGGTCCACCGGCAAAGCCGACTCCAGGTACTCCAGCGCCGTTCCCCGCAGCAAGGCATCATCGGTAAATATTCCCCGGAACGCGACTCGAAGCGGCTCCGCCGGCAGAATGAGCGACAGCATGGTGAACACGTGCTCGAGGCTTCTGTCGGCCCGGTCGCGCAGGGCCTCGTCTAGAACGGGCGATTCGTCTTCATCCTCGGTGGCGTCAAGGAGGCGACGGCTCTCCCACACACCCCGATCGACCGCTACTTCCCGATCGATCAAGACCAACACGTGCGCGCGATCGACTCGCAGCGTGCTGTCCCGTGCGTGGATACGGCTCAGCACTCGGCCGCAGCGGTAGCGCACTTCGAAGCGGCGGTCTTCTAGTCCGGCCAATAGGCCGTCTGCTGCTCGCTGGGTAGTGGTGTCGGCCAGGACCAAAGGGAGGCGCCGGCGGATGGAAAAGTCACTGTCCGGGTCGATGAGGTAATCGGTGAAGAGTCCGGTGGCTCGTTCCGCCAGGGGCCGCAGGGCCTTCATGGCGTGGCGCGCTACTTCGTCCCAGGCGAGCAGCGGCACTACCAGCGGTACCAACTCGAGGGTCAGGGGTGATTCGATCAGCGCTCGAGTGACACGCATGCGATCGCGCGATCTGAGTTCGTGCGCGCGCATCAGGACAGGATCGAGCGGAACGGCGGGGCTTGTGTCTTCAGCGGACTCGTCGTCCGCATTCGCTGACTCAGACGGCCGATCGTCAGACGCCGTTTCCCTGAACTGAGTAAGGTCTATGGCCCCCAGGGTCTGCATGATGGCGGTCTGCGTTATGTTGGACGAATCATCATCCTCCTCGAGGTAACTACCCCGCACGACCAGGCTCTTTTCCAGCGTCTTGAGATATCCCCGATGGAGCCGGCGGGCCACGGCCATGGCCGCGACGGCGAGTACGAACGTCAGGACGTACATCGGCAATCCGCGCGCTCCCGCAGGAGACAGGAACAGTATGATCTGCGCCAGTGCTCCTGCGGCCAGGTCGCCGGTACGGACGAAGCCGACATCCAGGATAGGCTTGATGACCCGCTTGTCGAGGGCATTGACTGGATTGAACAACAGTTCGTAGGCCGACCGATACAGGGAATTGCGCACGATCGACTCGCTCCCCCGGGCGATCATGATGGTGATCAATCCGGGAAACAGCATCACGCCGCCGGCGCCGAGGGCCAAGACGCTGGGGAGGCCGGCCGCGGATACGGCCAAGCCCAGGCGTTGCAGCAACTTCTTCGTGGCTAGGGTCTGTACCAGGACGGTTATGAGCGCGGTGGCGGTGTAGAACACGGCAAAGAGCCGCAGCAAGTTCTCACCCTGGATGTCGTTTGCGGCCCACGCCTTGAAGGAGAGGTCGAGCAGCCCTTCGCCGACCGCTGTCAGGAGGACCAGGGCACCGATAGTCGTCAAGTAAGGTGACCGGCGCAGGACCTGGAGCCCGGAGCTCGGCGTTTCTCGGCTCTTGGTGAATTCCGCTGTGAGCGCGGGCGATACGATGGTCCTCCCCATGCGGGAGGTAAACACGGCCGCCGCTACGTGTAACAGGGCCAGCATGGGAAAGAGCGCCTCGATCCCCAAGAGGGCCGCGCCACGCTCGGCCATGATGCCGCCTAGCAGGCCTCCGACCGTCCCCCCCACGGCGATGCGGGCGATCTGCCGCTTGGCGGTTCGTGGGTCGAACCGCTCGCTCACCACGGACCAGAAACCCGAAATGAGCAGGGCTCCCAGCCCGGTGAAGTGGAGGTACATGATGATCGCCACGGCGCGCCGGTATTCGCCGACCAAAGCCCACTCGCCGAGGGTGAGCATGGCGCTCAGCGCGAATCCTTGCGGCACGACCCGCGCGGGGTCCAGGCGTCCGCCGGCACGGCTCGCCAGGCCGGCCAGAACGAGCGACAACGCCGAGGCGGCCATGACCATCGCCGGGAGGGCGACGATCGTGTAGGTGGACAGGAACAGGGCGTCGCGTGTCGCTTTGCCGGCAATCTGGAAGGCGATCATCGAGGCGGACGCCACGGTGCCTGCCATTACGGCAAGGCGTATTTCTCTGTCTCTGGCGCTCACTCGGTCACGTCCTCTAGTCTCCTCGGTGCTGGTGCCATGGCCATTCTACTC
>JBDHMR010000268.1:0-3489 GCA_039656035.1 Gemmatimonadota bacterium | reverse complement strand
CACTTCGACCGGCACGATCTCCTTCTGGAACTTGCCGCTTTCGATAGCCGCCACCGATTTCTGGTGGCTTGCCAGGGCAAATTCGTCCTGTTGTTCCCGGGTAATGCCGGCCTTCTCGGCAGTATATTCGGCGTAGACCCCCATGTGGTTGTCACCGAACGAATCCCACAAACCGTCGTGCATCATGCCGTCGAGCATCGTTTGATTTCCCGCTTTGATGCCAGTACGCATGCCGAACAGGTAATGTGGCGAGGCGGACATCACTTCCATCCCCCCAGCAACGAAGCACTCGCCATCACCGGCACGAATGGCTTGGGCCGAGAGCATGACGGCTTTTAGTCCGGAGCCGCACACTTTGTTGATGGTCAGTGCCGGAACGCGTCCGGGAACACCGGCGTGGATCATGGCCTGCCTGGCGGGAGCCTGGCCGGCGCCGCCTTGCAGAACGTGGCCCATGATCACTTCGTCGATGGCGTCACCCTCGATGCCTGCTCGAGAAACAGCCTCGCGGATGACCAGCGCACCGAGCTCCGGCGCAGAAAACGACGACAGCCCGCCAAGGTACTTGCCGATCGGCGTGCGGACGGCGGACAGAATTACTGGTGTGGTGCTATCGCTCACGAAATACCTATCCCTTCAACACTCGAGGAACGCCGGGGCGGGACTGGTGAAGGTACCGCCGTCGGATGGGGCGTTCAAGGAACCTCAGTCTGGGTCCCCATAGGGCACCAGGGCCTTGCTGGCGATGTGTTCGCGCAGTTGGGTCTCGAATTCCTCCACCGAAATGATGTCCTGTTTCTTCCCAGCGCCCCGGGTTCTCACCGCCACGGTGCCGGCGTCGGCTTCCCGCTGGCCCACGATGGCCATGTAGGGAATCTTGTTCACCTCGGCTTCGCGGATCCGATAGTTCAGCGTCTCCCCTCGATCGTCCACATGAACCCGGATACCGGCTGCCTTCAAGCGCTCCGCCACCGCCCGGGCCGCGTCAGCCTGGGCATCGGCGATGGGGATCACCCGCACTTGCTCGGGCGCGAGCCACAGGGGAAAGGCCCCGGCGAAGTGCTCGATGAGGTTGCCGATGAACCGCTCCAGGCTTCCATAGATGGCACGGTGGATCATCACCGGCCGGTGGGGCTGGTTGTCTGAGCCAGTGTACTCGAGATCGAGTCGCTCGGGGAGCTGGAAATCGAGCTGAATCGTGGGCCCCTGCCACATGCGGCCGATGGCGTCTTCGAACTTGATGTCGATCTTGGGACCGTAGAAGGCGCCACCTCCCTCGTCCTCGTCGAACTCGATGCCCTTGCGGACCAGCGCTCGCCGGAGGATGTCCTCCGCCTTGCTCCAGGTTTCGTCGTCGCCCAACCGGTGCTCCGGCCTGGTCGACACCTCGAACTGCAGGCGGAATCCGAACGTCTGCCGGATGATCCGGTCGACCTGGTCAAGGCACAGAAAGATCTCATCCTCAGCCTGGTCCAGAGTACAGAAAATGTGGGCGTCGTCCATGCTCAGCCCGCGCACCCGGAGCAGCCCGTGGAGGGTACCGGATTTCTCGTCCCGGTAGACGTTGGCCACTTCGGACAACCGCAGCGGGAGGTCGCGGTAACTCCTCTGTTGCGACTTGAATACCAGCCCGTGCATGGGGCAGTTCATGGGCTTGACTCGATAGCGAACTTCTTCGGGCTCGTCCTCGCCGGCGGCCATCGGGGGATACTGAACTGCCTCGTACAACGGCAGGTGGCCTGAAATCTTGAACAGCTCTTCACGGGTGATGTGGGGGGTGTAGATCAGGTCGTAGCCACACGCCAGGTTGTCGTCCTCCACGTAGCGAGACAACAGCCACTTGATCATGGCGCCTTTAGGGTGCCAGAAGACGAGCCCGGGGCCCACCGTTTCCTGGATGGAGAACAAGTCGAGTTGTTTCCCCAACACACGGTGATCCCGCTTGCGGGCTTCTTCGATCCGATCGAGGTAGGCCTTGAGATCGTCCTTCTTGAACCAGGCGGTGCCGTAGATGCGCTGCAGCATCTGCCGGTTCTCGTCACCACGCCAGTAGGCTCCGGCCGAATTGAGCAGCTTGAAGTGTTTCAACTTGCCGGTTCCCGGCATGTGCGGCCCACGGCACAAATCCGTGAATGGTCCGTCCGTGTACACCGAGATCGTCTCATCCTCAGAGAACTCGGCGATACGTTCTAATTTGAGAGAGTCGTCTGAGAACCTGTCGTCGGCCTCCGCCCGCGTAACGACTTCCCTCACGAACGGATAGTCCCTGGCGGCGACTTCGCGCATCTTGTCTTCGATGGCCTCCAGGTCTTCAGGGGTGAACGGCCTGGGAACCTCGAAGTCGTAGTAGAAGCCATCGGAAATGGCGGGCCCGAAGCCGATACCGGCGCCGGGAAACAATTCGCGAACGGCGGTAGCCAGGATGTGCGCCGTTGAATGACGCAGCACCTCCAGCGCCTCAGGGTCGCGGTCCGTAAGGATGGCAAACTCGGCATCGCTTTCGATGGGCCGGTCGAGGTCGTACACTTCGCCGTCTACCTTGGCGGCAATGGCCGCCCGGGCGAGTCCGGGCCCTATGTCACTGGCCACGTCCCCCGCGGTAGTCCCGGCGGCAGCCTCCCGCTCACTGCCGTCCGGGAGCTTCAGCCGAATGGTGCTCACGAGGCGACCTCCATGCCTGACGGCGTCACCGCGGGAGGGGTGCCGGGCGCAAACAGGAAGAACAACACGATCCCGACCACGATGACTACGGCCACGACTAGCCAGCGTGCCAGCTCGGGACGGGCCGTGGGTTCATTTCCTTCCATGCGAGCCTCTTGTTGAGTCTGGGAGCCCGCAGCGGGGGCTCCAAAAGATGTTAACTTAACCGCAGCGCGAATCGTTATGTAAGAGGAATGCGAGTGCCCCGACGCCGACATGATGCCCGGGCCGACCTGATGAGGTGGACGATGCTGGGCGTGGGCGCCGGATTGACCGTGGGTTTCGTCCTCGGCGAGAGGCTACGGTGGCGGCGGCTGTGCCGCCGGCCCGATGACCTGCTCCAAGCTCCCACAGGCGCCCCTCCAACCATCGCCCAGACCGTCAAGGCAGTCAGGAACGCACTGGAACAAGCCAGGGCGTTCCATGCGCTCGGGATCACCGTGAGCGCGCAGGCCCCGGGTGTGGTAGAGGTGAGCGGCTGGGTGGATGACCGGGCCACCCGGTCTCAGGTCGTCCGCTTTGCCCGTAGCGTCCCCGGCATCCGAGAAGTGCTAGACAGTGTCCTCGTACGGGGCGAGGACGATATCAGTCTCCGTAACCACCGGCCGTCAGCGAATCCCAGATCATGACCCAGGAACTTCCTTCGCGTTACCAACCAGCCGACATCGAACGGGATCTCTACCAATGGTGGATGGACCGTGGCGACTTCGGCGCCCGGGCGGACGGCACGCGGGCCCCCTACGTGATCATGATGCCGCCGCCCAACGTGACCGACCGGCTGCACATGGG
>JBDHMR010000267.1:0-3518 GCA_039656035.1 Gemmatimonadota bacterium | reverse complement strand
CTCGCCAGCCCACGCCAAAGCAGATGCAATACCCGGCCGTTCCGGTGGTCCTTGGCCACGCAGGCTCGGCCGATTTCAACCGCCTGGTCGAGAATGCTCTCGGGAAGCCCGCCGAGGTCGAACTCGCCGGCTGAATAGAAGCCGGCGTGCCGTTCGGCCATGGCCCCGGTCTGCATGCGATAGGTGCCCACCACCTCGCCTGTCCTGGATGACCGGATGAGGAGGTGGTGGAACACCCGGTCGAGGTCGTCTTCGTCGCGCCCCGTGATGTACGATTCGTTGAGTCCCTCGCCCAACTCGAGGTTGAACACCTCGAACCGGAGTCGCAGGATGTCGTCGAGCTCCCGCTCGGTTTGGGCGAATTCCAGCGTGTACGCGCCCGACTTGGCTTGCGTGTCTGGCAATGCCTCAGGGGCTGGGGGGTAGTCGAGCGTGGCCCACGACTGGCCGGTGTCGCGTGGGCTACCAGCAGGACTGGGCATGGCGGTCACGCGGTCAGTGGATCCAGGTGAGGGTAGCAGGGTTGATCTCCAGGACGAGTTGGTCGTCGAAGGCAATCAGTTGGCCGGACACCGTTACCGGCTCCGCCACGAGGGCGAGGAGCGACTTGGTAACCGGCGCGCCACCGGGGCCGGTGAGCCATACGCTGGCACGGGCTCCCGCGGCGTCGCTGACCGACAGCATCGGCGGAATGCCCCCGCTCAGACAGCGGACGGCGCACGCTCGATGGACCGTGCCCGCTCCAGGGACCATGACTCCAAGATGGCATTTTGCGTCCACAATTTCACCCTCGAGCGTCACGGTCCCCAGGCGTTCGGGCTGGGCCGGTGGGATTGGCTCCGATCTGTCCCCGTGTACCGAGTGTGGCACCATTTCGATCATCATCTTGGTGTCCCGGTATATGAGCGTTCCTTCCAGGCGCACCGAGTGGTGGGCGTACTCCTCCAGCTGCGGTCCGGCCCCGTGCTTACCCTGTCCCACAAGCGTCAGTCTGGTAACGCCGCCTCCGGCCTGAGAGGTTCCAGGGAGAGTTACCCTGATGCTGGGGTAGGGCGTGAGGTCCACGGTTCCTGTGAACTCGCGGGTGTTGCCGAACTCGAAGGTGGCAGGTGCGAGTGGACTCTGCATCATGGCCATGACGACCGCAACGCCGACCCCGCCAATCACCAGGCCAACGGCTACGCGGCGAACGAACCGGCCCAGGCTGCTGGGCGCCTGGTCCAGGTAACCCACGTAAAAATCGTCGTCAGTCGGTGCCACTGTTTGCCTTTCGGAGGCCGGAGGGAATTACCGCCGGTGCCACTGGAGTTCCTGGCGGATGTGGCTTCACACCGACCAGGACGCGATCTCCGTCGAGGCGGACGTCGAACGTCGGTATCCGGTCCTCGAACGGTGCTGGGGCGCGCCCGTTGTCGGGTTGGTACTGGAACCCGTGCCAGGGACAGGTAATACACCCGTCGATGATGCGACCTTCTCCCAGAGGGCCGTTCTGGTGTTGGCACACGTTGGAAACTGCCGAAATCTTCCCGTCATACCGGAAGATGGCAACTCTCTCCCCGCCAATACAGGCTACTTGAGCACGATTGTCCGAGATGTCCCCCACGGCGCAAACGTCCACGAACCCTCCCACCGCCTGAATGGCGCTCTCACGATCGAGGTCGAAACCGCGCCAGCCGGCGGCCAAGTGGAGGCCGACGACCAGCGCCAAACCGCCGCCGACCGCCACGACATAGACCGGGCTGAACTCGGACTGGAGCACCCCGAACGCCACGTGGACGATGAGGAACCCGTAGGCCAGGTAAACCAGCATGTGGATGGTCTTCCACACGGGCGGCGTCAGGTTGGCCAGCCAGAAGTCGTGGCTCGTTGCCGCCATGACCAGCAGGATACTGAGAGCTGCCAGGCCCCACGGCTGGAACGGGAATCGGCCCAGGGAATCGTAGCTGCCGTCTCCCGTGAGTACGCTCACCAGAGGATTGACGTCGCCCAGAGTATGGAACTGGATGATGGCGAACGCCCCATGGACCAACGCGAACAAGAACATCATGACGCCGAGGTGTCGGCGGTTGTACAGCAGCGGAAGGAACCGGCGGTCGAGCCGCGCCAGGGGGCCGATGACCAGGACGACGTGCAACAACACGAACGCCAGGGTTCCGAAGGCACGAATGATGGTCGTCTCGATGGTGAGCGACGGCTGGGTGGACCAGGAGACCAGCGAGAAGACGGTTAGAAAGGAAAGGCTGCCTGCGATCACGATGGCGTCGTAGATCTTCTTCTGCCGGCTCCACCCGACCGCCTGATAGGAGAGACTCATTGGCCGGCGCCGATGACACGAGCGATGGGGGGCAGGGGGCCGCTGTCGACGGCGGTCTTGAAGCCCGGACTGTAGATGACCACCATGCTACCCGGGAGAGGTCCTTCGGGCAGCTCGAACCACGCCCAGCGCTCACCCAGCAACGGCCCGAGCAACATCGCTTGATTGGCGGACGCGCCGGCCGGTCTCAAGTACACCTGACCTGCTGGATAGGGAAGCGCGTAGCGAGCTCGAAGGCCGACCAAAATACCGATCGAGTCTCCGGCACTGGGCCAGATGGCGATATCCAGCAGTGAATCAGGGGACAACACCTGATCCATGATGCGGGCTTCAGTCGGAGGCCCAACTGATCGGGCGAGGGCCGACAAGTCGTTCATCGGAGCAACCCGGGCCCGCTCCCTGAGCGCTGCCACGAGGACGGCCGCCCCCACCAGGCCCATCAGGGGAATCATCCACCGGTGCCGGCGGCGGAGTCCCCGATTCACGGTGAGGACCCTTGGCGGGCCGCGTCTCGGTGGGCGTTGTGTTCCTCCGGCGGCGGGCCGCCACGGAAGACGCGGACCACCATGAGAGGCCACAGCAGCGCCATGCCGGGCATGATGAGAAACCGGAAACCTCTCGTTCCCTCTCTGGCGGCCGGGTCGATGCGAGAGACGCCCCGGAAAGCGATCGCCGCGGCGACCACTATACCGATGGCCAGGTACACGGTAGACGTCGTTACGATGGCGGTCGCGAGGGTATGTGGCAAAGCAGGTCCCGGGACTGGGTACAGTACTTTCGGTGGGAGCAATCCCCAGTTTAGCAACTTCTCGCGACGAGCAACAGTTCCTTCCGGGACCATGGAACTCATGAGACTGATGGGACGTTACTGATGCGCCTCGTATGGTTGCGGCAACCGGATGACGTGGTCACTTTACGTTTCATGACTGACCATCAATCCGGGGGTGGAGTGACCGCCGACGGTTCGCAGGCCGACGTTCCTGCAACACTCGACGAACTTCTCCCGCCGCTCCTGGAATCCGCCTACCGTGTCGCCATGCGATTGACGGGCAACACGGCCGACGCAGAAGACCTGGTCCAGGAGGCGGCTTTCCTGGCGGCCAAGGGGTTCAAGACTTTTCGGACCGGCACGAATTTCAAGGCGTGGTTTTTCCGGGTCATGACCAACGCCTTCTATTCTAAGTACCGTCGGCAGAAGCGGCAG
>JBDHMR010000266.1:0-3523 GCA_039656035.1 Gemmatimonadota bacterium | reverse complement strand
TACACCGGTTGGTCGCTGAAGCCGAACGTCCCGAACTGAAGCCCGAACGTCCGGGCCCCACCACTGAAGGGGAACGCCAAGCCGACCCAGCTGTAGCGCGTCTCGGCCACATAGTCGTAGGTCGAAACCAAGGCCCCGGCCCGGTCGATCAAGGCCGCCCCGGCCGGATTGTAGTACAGGGCACTAACGTCGTCGGCCAGGGCCGCAAAGGCCCCGCCCAACGCCATGCCGCGGGCGCCGGCCCCCAGCAGAAGGAACTCTGCCGAGGTGGCGCCGTACGGCGTGTTGTTCTGGTTGACCACGTCGTCGAGATCACCGCTCGATGACTGTGCGCCCACCGCTGCCGGCAAAGCCGTCAGCAGCACCGCCAGGGTCAACCCCGTGAAAAACTTGACTTGCATAGGATTTCGTCTCCTGGCTGCTATTGGGTAAACCGCACGATGGTCATGCGGCCGACTCGCCGCTGGTCATTCGACTCAACATGGTAGAAGTACACGCCACTCGCCACAACCTGGTTGTTCCGGTTGCGAACACCCCAGCTTGCACTGCCACCAGCTTGATCCGATTGGTGTTCGATCAGATCCACCAGCACACCGCTGGAGGAGTAGATCCGGATGATGGCAGTCGCCGGAAGGTTCACGAACTCGATGCGAACCTCCGTGGCACTGTTGTCGAATTCGCTCGTGATGTAGAGCGGATCCGGCACCGGATGCACGTTGGCGATGTCGTCCGCGGTGACCCTGGCCACCTCGTTGACGACGTCGTACGACACCACCATCTCCACTCCCACCGCGGTCATCGGCCGAACCTGCGGTTCGAACGAATAGGGCCCGATCACGTTGACAGCGTTGCCGCCACCATCACGGCCCTCGCCGCCGAAGATCGCACCCATGTAATCCCGCATGGTCCAGATGGACCCGGCCGCAGGCAGCGCCGCCATGTCGAAGGCGAACCAGTTGCCCACGATGTACATCATGAACCCGGTCGTGGTAACCGTGGAATAGTTTGCCGGGTCCTCCCAGCTGCTCCCGTTCACCCCCATCCCCATCACCCCGATCTCGGCCGTGTTCACCAGCTGGATCGGCGTCGACGTCCCGAGACACCCCGCGTTCGCACTGAAGGATACAAGGGCAATCGTCAATGGCGACACACACGCCACGTCACCCTTGGTCAGGGTTGTCGGGTCCGTATCGAAACTCCCGGATTCCGACGACTGGGCCGCATGGGTCAAGAAACCCCAGCTCCCCTGCGCGTCGGTCCGGAACGGCACCTCAACGTTGTGGGTGACGTCGATCACGGAGTCCACCGTCCCGCCGGCCCCCCAGAACACGCTCACGTCAGCCGCCCGCGCCGCGCCCGAATTGGCCCAGGCCACGCCACGCCAGTGGAAGTTCTGCGACATGTAGTGCATCGGGTGGTGAACGTTGGTCACCCCCGTCAGCGATCCGGCGTTGGTGGCGTTTGACCAGTTGCAGTTGTTGGGACAGTTGCCCTGGGTCGGGTAGTCGAACGTCTCTACCGCCCCGGCCCGTGGATCGCCGTCGAACCAGCGCGGCCCGTCGTACCATTGACCAGCCAAATCGGCGCCGGCGGACGAGTTGCCAAAGGCCGCGCCCCGCCATGTCCCGTTGGTCTGGTACACGCCAGGTTGGGTAATCGCCACCTGCCCCTGCAGCGAATAGGTATCGTCGCCTCCGAAGCGCGACGCCAGGTCGTCATCGATAGGCACCGCCGGGAAGGTCAACGACTCCCACGTCTGCCCGGTGCCGCTTAGCGCCTGGCCCGCTGTCAGTGTGAAAACAACCGGCGGCGCACCAGCGGCAAGCCCGGTGAAGTAGAATACGTTGGGCCTACCGTCGTCCACCGGGTTGCCCTGCTGTACCGAGTCCAGCCGCGCACTGAACGACCCCGACCCAGCCAGCATCTGGCCGACGAAATCGCCGAACTGGATAGCCCAACCGTCGGCTGGCGGCATCCCGCCGCTGAATCGACCCGTCGTCGGGTCGAGCGTCGGCAGTGGCGCATTGTGGTCAAGCGTCACTCCCCGGCCCGAGATCGATGACGTAAGCGCCGTCTGGAGATTGTAGTTGGTCGCCGGCTTGGTCGGCACCACCGGCTTGGTGAGGCGCGGTGACTCGAGGTTGGTCGGACCGGACTGCCACGAGTTGATGTCGTACGCCGACACGGAATAGAAATAGCGGAAGTTGTTGAGCGGCGTGTTGTCCACGAACACGAACGGCACACCGTTGTCCGCCAGCGGCGGGCACAGAGTAGTACCGCCCCCGGCGCAAGAGCCGCTGAAGCCTACCACCGCCGTGTCGGTAATCAACTGGATGGCGGTCCCGTCCGCCAGCAGGGCGCGTTCGCCCAGCTTTACCTGGGAGAGGACACTTGCACCCGAACCGGCCTGCACCAATGCCACATTGGTGAACACGGTCCGCGTCACGCCCGGCGCAAAGTCAGCTTGCACATAAGCCACGGGACAATCGGCAAGCGGGTTGTTGGAGTCGAGTCCCAACTCCGGGGCGCACAGCGGCCCGGGGTCAAGCTGCGCTCCGTAGTCCGCCATCACTGTGCCAGCGTAGTCGAACTGCGCCAGCAGACGCAGACTGTTCGGCGCGTCCACCCGGCCACGATAGACCCGGTACCCCTCGACGTCGAACTCACGATAATTGGGGTCGTACAGCGGATTCACCGAGCCGGCAACCTGTGCGTCCTTTGCCACGTTAAAGAAGGGATCGCCGGTGGTCTCAGATTCCGACGGCTGCCACATGACGGTCACCGAATTGTCGCCCGGGATCAAGAAGAATTCCGGAGCTTCGGGAGAGAACGGTAGCAGGAACTTGGAATCGAACACTGCCTGCGCCGTCAGGGCTTTGCCGAGGAGTGATCCCGGTACGACGATGAACTCGTCCTGGGTCACGAGAAAGTCACCGTTCACGTCGTTGAAGCCGACATAACCGGCCAGCTGCTGTTGTAGGGGCACGCCGGCAGCCATCCTTTGGGCATCACCCATGATGGTGGCGTCGCCCGGCGTGATGTCGCATGGCGGAGCGCAGATGCCGTCGACCGGCGCGGCGAATACGTACGCCACCACGATCGATCCGAAGCCACCTGCGGGAAGCGTCAGTGGCGTCGACGACTGGAAGAAGCGCATGTCGAACGGCCGCGAGTTGTTGATGTAACAAATCTTGGTGACCACCGGGTCGCCGGTGTTACACGGCGCGTCGCCGGCGGCCGTCGAGATGTTGCCCGACAGGTAGCGGTACAGCTGCGTGGTGTTCTGCGGATCGCCGAAGAACCCACCGTTCTCCGTGTTGGAGTACAGCTGGATCTCACCGGGGCCCGTGGGGCTCTGCAGGTACTTCACGCCCACGAAACCAGAGCCCGCGAAGAACGGAGCTGAGAAGATTGCCGGGTCGAACGTCCAGCCGGCAAACCGGCCGAAGTCCCGAGCGTAGGTGTCTCCCAAGGCAAACGGGAGATTCACCGAAGCGTAGTTGATTCCGGCATCAGCCACATC
>JBDHMR010000265.1:0-3945 GCA_039656035.1 Gemmatimonadota bacterium | reverse complement strand
CTACATGCGGCCATCAGGATGGCCAGGCTCAGCCCGCCCGCCAACCTCTGGTGAATCGTGAATTTGCGCATAGCGCCACTCCTTGCATTCTTTTGGGGGTGCTCGAACACATAGTTTGAGCATTCGCCACCAAGGTAGCCGTTTGCCTGCCTGTAAGCCGTGAGGGTGATCACACGGGCCCGGGCCATAGAGCAACACCGCCAACCCTACCGCCACGAGTCGACCCATTGTCCAGCCCACGACAGTACAGTGACGCGGCGCACATGCCCATCGCGGGCGACGGGGGCGCCACACTCGGCCACAGACTCTTAACACTGTGGTTCGCTGTCCTGGCGATCAAACTCGCTCTGGCAGCATGGTTGCCACTGGTCCTGGACGAAACCTACTACTGGGCCTGGAGCCATCATCTTCAGCTGAGTTACTACGACCACCCACCGGCTGTGGCATGGCTTTTCTGGCTGGGGCACCCGTTCGAGAGTTGGGGTAACGCGGTGCGGTGGCCAGCGATCATCCTGGGTCATGCCACCTTGCTGGTGTGGTGGCCCATGATCAGGCGGGTGCTCGACCGGAATCAGCGACGTTGGTGGTTTATCCTGGTGCTGCTGTCACCGTTGATCGGTCCCGGATCGATAATCGTTGTTCCCGACATCCCCTTGCTGTTCAGCTGGTCACTGGCTCTCCTGTTGCTCCTCAATTGGGCCGACCGGCCAACTCCGGCCGGCGCCTTCACGCTGGGAATCGCCCTGGGGTTGGGCTTTCTGTCCAAGTACCACATCGTGCTCTTCTTTCCCTTGGCTCTGATATGGTTGTGGCGAGAGCGGCGGCTGGCGTTGCTGAGTCCCCGGTGGTTGCTAGTCGGACTTGCGGGGTTCGCCCTCACATCGTGGCCCGTGTGGCTGTGGAACGCCACGCATGGTTGGGATTCGTTTCTCTTCCAGCTGGGTCACGGCTTGGGTGCTACCACCTGGCAGCCGCATTGGACGTGGGACTACCTACTGGCCCAAGTGGGGCTTCTGTTTCCAACCGTGGCGTACTTCGCGTTGCTCGCCAGGCGCGGGGCTCCCTCTTGGCTCTCCATTTTTGGCTGGGGACCGATCGTGTTTTTCCTGTTGGCGTCGTTCAAGGGTAACGTCGAGGCCAACTGGACGAGTATGGCCTATCCCGTCTTGATCGCGTTGGCGCTGTATGGCAGAAACCGGTTCCGCTGGGCCCAGGCAACGGCCGCGGTGTGGGCGGTGGCCTTGGTCGTTGTTGCCAGCCATGTCGCCTGGCCCTGGTTGCCGCTCAGCCGTGACCGGCTACGCTACGAGCTTATCCTGTTCGATTCGATCGTTCCATTCGTCGATCGGTACCAGCCGTTCTACGCTGATTCCTACCAAATGGCCGCCAAGGTCAGTTATCGCCTCCGAGCCCAGGTATACCAGCTTCGTGGTTTGGGTCGCACCAGTTTCTATTCCTACCTGCCGGAAGGAATACCGACGGAGGATAGATACTTCGTGGCTGTAGAGCTGGGGGCCGTGGTTCCCCGGCAGTCGTGGAACCGTTCCCACAGAGAAGTGCGGCGGATTCCGGTTAGTGAGACCAACGAGTTGATCGAGTTCAGTCGGCTACCGGAAGGTACCCCGTGAGGATTCACCACGGTTGGTACCCCATGCCGACCAGGTCGTCGTGACGATCGATTTCGAGCTTCTCGGCAACCACGCCGATGTCACACAAGCAGTGCGAGCGGTTTACAGGAGTGATATCAGCGGTGCCACTGGAATCATCCATGCGACTGCAGTATGGCGTAGCCCCGATGGAGGTCTCGCCACCCTCAACATCAACGCCGACACGCCGCTGAGCCGGCATGATCGGTTCGTCCTGAACCTGACCCGAGCCCGGGCGGATGCCATCCTCACCACCGGGAAAGTCCTGCGCGAAGAACCGTCCGTCACACCTTCACTCATTGGGTCGGGTGACGAAGTGGCGCCTCTGCTCGACTGGCGTCGTGTGGTCCTCGGCAAGCAGGGACATCCACTGGCGCTGGTGCTGACCTCGGGGAGGGCGCTCGACCTAGACCACCCGTTCTTTCGATCTCCAATCCAGGTGATCGTGTTCACCAGTCACGATGCGGCTGCCGAGATCATGCCGGCCGCCATCGAGCGTTCCATCGATGTGGTCAGCCACGCCACACCGTCCATCACCGCCGCGGTCGCGTTTTTACATAAGGAAATGGGCAACGCCACCATAGCAATCGAAGCCGGTCCTTCCACTTCGCTCCAACTGTACCGGCCCTCCCTGGTAGTGGACGAGCTCCTCCTGTCCGAGTTTTTGGGACCGGCCCTTCCGCCGTCGGTGAAGGGCGCCCCTTTTCTTGGCCCTGCATCAATCGAGGAGGCCTTTCCCGGCCGATCAGAACCCTATGAGGTCGTGGAGCCGAGTGGCCCTTGGCGGTTCCGAAGGTGGACGCGGCAGCCCTCCACGTAGCCGGTGGCTGGTCATGTGCTACCCTCGCCCGAAAGGCCCTTGTGACGATATGTTGCAGACTCCTCGCTCATTACGTCCGGAAGGGTCCTCATGCGTATCCGCAGCGTTGTCGTTCTTCTCGGGTTCCTCGGTATCCTCAGCCCCCCGCCTCACGCCCTGAGCCAAGACGGCGAGCGGCTCGCACCTGAACGCCCAACCCCTGATGTCGTCAGGCCTCCTGCTCAATATCAGCGGGCTGTGGAACGAGGCACTCGGTCGATCACCGGTGAGCCCGGGCCGGCCTATTGGCAGCAGTGGACCGACTACACCGTAACCACCCGGCTGGACGTCGAGCGGAAACACCTGGAGGGCTCGGCCAGGGTGGTGTACCACAACCGGTCTCCCAGACGGCTCACATCCGTCTTCGTGCAGTTGCTGCAGAATCTCCACGCGCCCGGTGTCATTCGGAACCGGCCCGCCGAAGTGACCGGCGGGGTAACGCTCAACAGGGTTGCCGTTGGTGAGCAGGATCTCGAGCCGAAGTCCAGCGGGCGTGGCGCGGGATATCGCGTCCAGGGTACCATCATGCGGATCCGTCTCCCGGAACGGCTGGCGTCCGGAGATTCGGTGGTGTTGCACATCGATTGGTCGTTCACCGTGCCCAGTACCGGCGTGGGCCGTATGGGGTGGAATAGTGACAACCTGTTCCACATCGCCTACTGGTACCCGCAGATGGCCGTCTACGACGACGTTGGCGGTTGGCAACTCGATCCCTACCTCGGCAACGCGGAGTTTTACGCCGGCTTCGGCAGCTACGACGTCACTGTCGACGTGCCCGAGGGGTGGCTGGTGATGGGCACCGGCACGCTGCAGGACCGTGGCTCGGTGCTGCACCCCGACGTTCATCGGCGATTGGAGCTTGCCGAGGCGAGCGATACGGTAATCAACGTCGTCCCCGACGTTCATCGGCGATTGGAGCTTGCCGAGGCGAGCTATACGGTAATCAACGTCGTCGGCGAGAATGACGTTTCGGCCGGACGGGTCACGACGACATCCGCCGATGGGCGCCTCCAATGGCGCTTCGTGGCGGACTCCGTCCGGGACTTCGCCTTCAGCGCCACCCGGGACTCGAGATGGGACGCCACCAGGACACCGGTGGGCGACCGCGACGGCGATGGACAGCCCGATTTCGCCAGGGTCGGCGCTATCTGGAGGAGCAACGCCCCGTTGTGGGCCCGGTCGGCCGAATATTCGCAACACGCCATCGACTTTCTGTCGCGCTACACCGGAGTACCCTACCCTTGGCCCCACATGACGGCGGTCGAAGGCGACGGCATCATAGGCGGTGGGATGGAATTCCCCATGATGACGCTCATCGGGTCCTATAACACACGAGGCGACAGCGCTCTCTACTACGTGACGGCCCACGAAGAAGCCCACATGTGGCTGCCGATGCTGGTTGGCGTGGACGAAAAACGCTACGCCTGGATGGAGGAGGGG
>JBDHMR010000264.1:0-3529 GCA_039656035.1 Gemmatimonadota bacterium | reverse complement strand
TCGATGTTCTTACTGTGGGTGGGGCTCCCTCAGCGCGATCGTTGATCCGCTTTGACCTCACCTCGCGGCTGGCGTCACGGGATTCATCGCAGATCGTCCGGGCCACGCTGAAGTTGATTCCGGTTGCCCCGATACCGGGAATCCCCAACGATTCGGCGACGGTGCGCGTGCGCGGCGTTCAATCCGATATTGGCGCCAAGTCGCCTCTGTGCGGTTTCAATCCGGGCTCCTTGTGTGGGTCATGGGTCATCACGACTGTGATAGACGCGGTGCTTGTTCCTGGATCGAGTGATACCCTTTCGATCGAGGTCAGCGATCTGGTGCGTGGGTGGCAGAACCGGCTGGGATCGGCTCAATCGCTCTTTCTTCAGCTCAACCCCGAAGCCTCGACCTTTACCCGGCCGGAATTTGGCTCCAGCAGGACACCCGGGTTCACCTCGTTCATCGAGCTGACGTACGTACTCCCATTCCCGTTTGGCGAGCGATGATGATCGCCCGCGTCCTGCTGCTCGGTCTGGTGGTCTTGGGGCTACCCGCGTTTGGCTGGAGCCAAAGCTCGCAGTTCGGTATTCGGGGGTTGGGGCTTCCTGGGCGTCATCTGTCGTCGCGGGCCACCGGGATGAGTGGGTCCATCGGCTTGTTCGATCCGAGGTCCGTTCAGGCGGTGGCTCCGGTGACCAAGCTGGAGGGTCTAACCGTCGGGCTCGAGACGATGCAGGAGTGGCGCGAGACCGTCAACCCGAGCGGGACGGGCAGCATCCGCAACAACCGGTTCCCCGTGTTCCGGATTGGTGGTCCCATACGCCGGGTACGCACCTGGCTGTCGGCGTCGGCCAGCACCTACACCAACAACGATTTCGGCGTGGCGACCAACGATACTATCATGATTCGGGGCGAGCCGGTTTCGGTGCTCGATACCATGGTAGGCTTGGGCGGCCTCAACGATCTTGCGCTCGGTGCGGGATACATGATCAACCGGAGATGGGCGGTTGGCGGTGCTCTCCATCTCATCACCGGGTCCACCCGGAACCGTATCAGGCGCGTGTTCGAGGACTCTCTGGATCTGTATCAGTCGTTCCGGGACTCTACCGAAATTTCGTTCGACGGCGTCGGATTCTCGCTCAGCGTCATGGGCGATCTGAGCCGCACGCTCTCAGTGGCGCTGCTCCTGCGCAGTGACGGCAACGCCAACATCACCATCGATTCCACCGACGCCGGAGAGGTCGACCTCCCCTACACGGTCAGCGCCGGCTTGATGTGGAGCCCATCGCGGTTGCTGACGATCGGGGTACAGGGAACCTATCAAACGTGGTCCGCCCTCAACAGCGATCTTCTCGAGACCGGTGGCTTGGGTGCGTCCAATAGTTATCAGGTGTCTCTCGGTGGAGAGTGGGGTTGGCGCGGATCACCAACAGGGTTGCCCATTCGGTTCGGAGCGCGCTACGGTAAGCTGCCGTTCCGACTGATACCGGGTCCCCAGCCGACGGAGGTCGCCCTGTCCCTGGGGACCGGAGTCAGTTTTGCCCAGAACAAGGCCAGTGTCGACGTGTCCGGAGAATACATCAAGCGGGACCAGGGGAGCGATTGGAGCGAAACGTCATTCGTGCTCACTGCCGGAGTGGAGGTTCGGCCATGATGGGCTGGGACTCGCCCATGCGCTCCATTCGACGGTATCTTTGAATCCATGACCAAGCGGCTCTACATCGAGACCTACGGCTGCCAAATGAACGTGGCCGACACCGAACTGATTCTCGGGGTGCTCGGCGCGGAGGGGTACCAGCGAACCGACGATCCGGCCGATGCCGACGTCATGCTGGTCAACACCTGTGCCGTGCGCGACAACGCCGAACAGCGGGTCCTGGGTAGGCTGGGAGAATTGCAACGCCATCTGGGTGCCGGGGACGTGCTTGGTGTGGTGGGGTGCATGGCGCAACGGCTGGGGCCCCAGCTCCAGGAACGGGTTCCCCGCGTCAACCTGGTCGCCGGGCCGGACGCCTATCGCAAGCTACCCGATCTCCTGAACATCGCGGCCGGCGGCACGGCGGTGGCCGATACCGAATTCCGCAGCTGGGAGCATTACGAGGAAGTCCCCCAGGTCCGGGAGCCCGGCCCGACAGCTTTCGTCACCGTTCAGCGCGGCTGCGATTACAAGTGCACGTTCTGCGTTGTTCCGTACACACGCGGACCGGAGCGCAGCCTTAGGTTGGAGAAGGTCGTCGAGGAAGTGGAGGCCGTAGTGGGGCAGGGTGCCACCGAGGTCACGCTTCTGGGGCAGACCGTCAACAGCTACCACGACGGTCGCCACGATTTTGCCGACCTGTTGCGGGCGGTTGGTGCGATAGATGGCGTTCGACGTGTGAGGTTCACCAGTCCTTACCCGACTGACTTCACCCCGTCGGTCATCGATGCCATGGCCGCGACGCCCGAAGTGTGCGAACACGTCCACCTTCCGGTGCAAGCAGGGTCGAACAGTGAACTCAAGCGGATGCTGCGGCGCTACACCCGGGAGACTTTTCTCGACGTGGTGGCGCAGTTGCGTGAGGCCATCCCCGGGATCACTTTGTCGACCGACATCATCGTCGGGTTTCCGGGCGAGACCGACGAGGAGTTCGCCGCCACGCTCAGCATGGTGGAAGAAGCGCAATTCGACGACGCTTACACATTCCGCTATTCCATCCGGGCGGGGACTCCCGCCGAGCGGATCACCGGGCACCTCCCGGACGGAGTGGCTCAGGCTCGCCTGGAACAGCTCATCGAGACGGTGCGGAGTGTGGTCCGCGGTAAACACCTCGCGCGGATCGGTTCGACACACGAGATTCTGGTCGAACGGCCCGCCAAGCGAGGTGGCTTCATGCTCGGCCGCACCCGCACCAACCTCATGGTATTGGTCGACGTACCCCGGTCGAGCATCGGCGAGTACCATCGGGTTCAACTTACCGGCACCACCGGATCCACCTTCACTGGAGCCATCATGGCGCCACAATTGGCGGTCCTATGAGCGCAGTCGTCCTCCGAAACATGGTCGAGGAGCACGTCGTCGAGGCCTACAGCAACCTGGTCGACCACTTTCCGAACTTCTGTGGTTGCGACACCTGCCGGGCCGATGTGCTGGTGTTTGCCTTGAACAGGCTGCCGGCACGTTACGTGGCAACGACCGAGGGCAAGGTCGTGACCGAATTCAATCTCGACAAAGATCAAATGCGCGCCACCATCGACGTCACCATGATGGACGCGTTCAGGAAGGTGTCCTCCGCACCGCGCTGCGGAAAAACCAAACCACAGCTCCTCTGATCGGCCGGCCGGCGTGAGCCGGCGCCGGCCCGTTGTCATCGCGCTCCTGTTCGGGGCCGGCCTCGTCGCCGGCCTTTTGCATTTTTGGGCTACGCTGTGGGCCGCGGTTGCGGTTGGCGCGTTGTTTCGTCACCGGGCATCGATCGCAACCGGGGCTGCCCTGATGTTCCTGGGCTCGGTCATGGGCGCCGTTGCCGTGGCCGGCAACGCCCACAGCTGTGGCACCCGCCTCAGGCCG
>JBDHMR010000263.1:0-3561 GCA_039656035.1 Gemmatimonadota bacterium | reverse complement strand
ACGTTCTTGGCGATGATCGTGCCGCTGATCGGCGCGAGCACGTCGGTGTCGTCCATGGCGATGCGATCGTTTTCGACGGCCACCTGAGCCTGCACCAAGGCGGCCTTGGCGTTGGCGTAATCGAGGAGTGTGTCTTCGTACTCGGCCTGGGTTATCGATTGAGTTTCATACAACTCGTCGGAGCGCCGCTTCTGAGCTTCAGCGTTGGCCAACCTGGCCAGCGCCACTTCGAGGCCAGCTTCGGATTGCAGGAGTGAGTTGCGCGGTATCCGCTGGTCGACGCGGACCATGAGCGCACCCCGTTCGACGCGATCGCCGGTCTGCACCCTGATGTCGAGAATCTCACCGGACGCCTTGGACTTGACCTCGACGGTGGTATCCGGTTCGATGACGCCGGCGGCTTGCGCCGAGACGGAGATGTCACGGGTGGCAACGGGCACCGCTTGGTAGACCTGTACTGGCAGCTCTTCCTGACAGGCAAAGAGCGCCGGAAGGAACAGCAACCACGAAATCCGCTTCACGATACCTCCGCCGCCATGAAGTCCCGCTCGATCTTACCGTCACGCAGGTGAACCTGCCGCTGCGCTATGCGGGCGATGAAATCTTCGTGGGTCACCAGGATGATGGTCTGGCCGCCCTCGTGCAACGACTTGAACAGATGCATGATCTCGTCGCCGGTTGCGGTGTCGAGGTTCCCGGTGGGTTCGTCGGCCAACAGAATGCTTGGGGTGTTTACCAGTGCCCGGGCCACTGCCACCCGTTGGCGTTGGCCGCCCGACAATTCGTTGGGCCTGTGGTCCATGCGATCCGTCAACTGGACCCGTTCCAGCGCTTCCTCGGCCAGCCGGCGACGCTCCTTGGACTTCATCCCCGCGTAGATTAGCGGCAGCTCGACGTTGTGCAGCGCGGTGGCTCGCGGCAACAGATTGAACGTCTGGAACACGAACCCGATCTCCTTGTTGCGGATGCGGGCCAACTGGTCGTCCTTGAGTTCCGATACTCGGTGGCCGTTGAGCCAGTACTCGCCGTCGGTTGGCGTGTCCAGGCACCCGATCATGTTCATCAGGGTGGACTTGCCGGAGCCCGACGGTCCCATGACCGCCACGAATTCGTTCTGACGGATGGTCAGGTCAATCCCGTCGAGCGCGCGGACCACCTCTCCCCCCATGTCGTACTCCCGGTGAAGGTTCCGGGTAACGATCACCGCGTCGCGCGGAATGTCGGCTGGCAGCATCGCCATCCGTTCCGCGGTGTCGGCTATGGACCTAGGACTCATGCACTCCACCTGTCGTGTAAGTAGTGATGACCCGTTGCAGTATCAACGAGGGCCCAAGGCAACCGATTCGCCCGGTTGCCCCCGGCAATTTCACCTGTGGCCGGAGCTCAAGCCAGGGGCCGGATTGGCGCCGGCCGGCCCCTGGGACCCCAGTGTGGGGAAGTTGCACCCGGTGTCAGTACGCACAAGTCGGTGATTTGGTTGAGGTTGAGCCGGTTAGAGCTGGGAATCCGCTGCCCGGCGCCGGAAAGCTTCCAGCCAGGCCGCTATCCCCAGCCAGATCAACACGCCTCCAAAGAGGTAACCCATGATCCGGGGAAGCGTCAGAAACAGAGCGGCCAGCACCGTCAGGCCGATGCCAACGGGGAGGAAAGTCGATCGTCGGGCCCCGGTGGCGACGGTCCTGAGGGCCAGCACCATCCTCTTGCGACGCTCCCTGACGCTGATCCGGTGTCTATCGGGAGAAACCGGGGGTTGCTGGATGGCCAGACGCCCCCGGCCTGGTAGCGAGGTGCGCCCGGCCCTGCGCTCCGAGATGACGATCTCCGACGCCCGGGAGATATCCTTGCGGAATTGGGCCTCGAGGTCGTCAGCCACGGTTGGGTCATCGATCAGCACGTCCAGTTCATAATTTCCGAGCAGGCTGGCGGCGTTGAGGTTGCTAGACCCGATACGGCTCCACTGGCCGTCGACCACCTGGGTCTTGGCGTGTAGCATGGCTCCCTGCCATTCGTAGATCCGGACGCCTGCGTGAAGCAGGTCCCGGTACCCGATTCGTGTGAGATTGCGTACTACGGGCACGTCGCTGGCACCGGGCAGCAGGAGCCGGACGTCGACGCCGGCCCGGGCCGCGTTTCGGAGGGCGTAGAGCAGCCGCCTGGGCGCCACCAGGTAAGCATCGGTGATCCACATCCGGTCGGTTGATCCGGCCGCCAGCAAGTCGAGGATGCGGTAGATCCGTCCCCGTCCCGGTTGTCCAGTCACGGTCTGGACGGCTACCTCCCCCGCGGGCGCTACGTCCGATGCAAACTGATCCGGTGGCAGCGGCGCTCCCGCGAGCTGCCACATGTAGGCAAACGACTGGTCGAGTACCGCCGCCGCCGGGCCGCGAATTTCGACGGCGGTGTCGCGCCACGGGAGTACGCCGCGCTCCGGTCGTCCCGACCATTCGTCGCCTATGCAGACTCCGCCGAGGACGGCCCGGCTGCCGTCGGCCACCACAAGCTTGCGATGGTCCCGCGTCAAATTGGCGAGCACGTCGACCGGTTTGGGACGATTGAAGGCGCGGACGGCCACACCGTGCTTTCGCAGGTAGGTCCACAGCTTCCGTGAAGTGGTTACGCAGCCCAGCCAGTCGTAGAGCAGACATACCCGGACACCGTCCTGGGCTTTTCCCGCCAGGGCCCGGGCGAAGCGCCACCCGGTTTCGTCACTTCGGATGATGTAGTTCTCGAAGTGGACCCATGACGAGGCTTCTTCGATCAGGTTCAACATTGCCGAAAAAACCTCGGGGCCGTCCGTCAACAAGCGGATCGCGTTGCCGGGGACCTGACGTGCTTGTCCTGCCCTGGTGATTGCCCTTTGGGCCAGGGATTCCTCCGCGACCGGCACGGCTCCGATGTTCACTTGGCGTGCCCGAGCCCCAACACCTCCTCCTTGAGCCGGAGGGCGGCCAGGACGAAGGTGATGTGATCATCCAGGGGAACGCCGAGTTCCTCGGCGCCGTGACGGATGTCTTCCCGATTGACTCCGCGGGCGAAGGCCTTGTCCTTGAGTTTCTTCTTGACGCTCTTGAGCTGGAGGTCGTCGAGACTGCGGCTGGGGCGGACCAGGGCGCACGCCACCAGGAAACCGCACAACTCGTCTACCGCGAACAGGGCCTTGGCCATGGCACTGGTACGGGGTGTCCCTGTGTAGTCGGCGTGGCCCATGATGGCTTCCTGCCAGGCCTCGGGGAATTCCTGTTGGGCCAGGAGACGGACACCCTCGGCTGGGTGTTCCCGGTTGGGGTCGTGGTCGTCGTTGGGCCAGCGTTCGTAGTCGAAGTCGTGAACTAGTCCCACGATTCCCCAGGCGTCGGGGTCTTCCCCGGCTGAGTCGGCCATGGCGCGCATGGCTATCTCCACGGCGTACATGTGCTTCCGCAGAGATTCGGATGTGGTGTATTGGTGCATGAGCGCGAGTGCTCGGTCGCGGGTCCACGTCATGGGCAGGCTCCTGGCGATGGCTGGATACGATAGAGGGAGGTTGCACGGGAGCGGTCCCGGACGCAATGCAAGCGGATA
>JBDHMR010000262.1:0-3564 GCA_039656035.1 Gemmatimonadota bacterium | reverse complement strand
TGGTGGGAAAGAACCAGGTACGATTCTTCATCAACGGCGAAGAGGTCTACTCCGGGCCGGTCGACCAGTTCCAGACTGAGGGAATCGCCGGGATACGAGTCAACCACAACCTCGATCTCCACATCGACGGATTTGCGGTGGAGCGAAGCTAGTCGTTTGAGTACTAGGCCGGTTGGGCTTCCGAGGCATGTTGCTCGAGAGCCCGGCGGGCCACGGCGCCGACCTCCCCTCGATCCCCGGAGGCGACTCGCTGGAGAGCCCTTTCCGCGCTGCGGGCTGGGCAGCCTGCCAGCGCCGCCACAGCAGCCAGTCGCTGGTCCAGCAAATACCCATGCCGCTTGAGCATGGTCCGTGGGGTCGTGGCGACCGTCGACAGAAGGGCAGCCGCCTCATACGAGCCTATGGCTCCCAACGCCTCGATCATGGCGGTCCGAGCCGTGGGCTCCCGTTCCCGCTCCAAGGCTCGTGCCAGGGCCATGGTCGCTCCCCTGGTCGACCGTCCACCTAAGCCAGCGGCCGCGGCCACACGGACTGCCACCTCGGGATCCTCCAGACCTGGCACAAGGAATTCGACCGTTTTGGGGGTATCCAGGCGCCCCAAAGCGGTCATCACAGCCTGTCGTACCCTGGGGTCCGGGTGGTCGGTTTGTGCCGCCAAAGCATCAGCGGCTTCAGGTTCTCCCCCGCGCGCCAACAGGTCGGCGCCCAGTCGGACATGGTGCCAATCAGGGCTCTTCAACAGAGCTTGAGCCATCGCGTAGGCGTCCGGCAACCTGGCGGCCAGATCGCACAGAAACGCCTTAGGGCCGATCGACTCCGTTTCGCTGAGGGCGTCGAACACCAACTCGGTAGCGTCGCGGCCAACCCAATCGAGTACCTCGACGACCCTGGTTCGTTCCTCGGGCAACCTGATGGCGTGATCGATGAACGCGCGCATCAGGCTCTGGGAAATCAGCCGCCTCCCGGCGATGGCCATCAACCGGCGGTTGGTGCTGGGGGTCCGCGCTGCGAGGTGGGTCAGTGCCTGAGCCGCGTGGAGTGCCTCGGTCCACGAGCCTGTCCGCTCGCTTTCCTTGATGGCCCGGGCAAGGCGCCGCTGTTCGTCGGCCGGTCCATCCGCCGTGCGAGGTGCTCGATCATCATCCTGGTCGAACCCCATGACCAGGGGGATTTCGTAGTCTTCGGCCGGCCAAAAGGGGCCCGAAAGGCCGACCAATTCCCCGGGAGTGACATCGACCACGAAGGACACCTGGACCTTGTCGGTAATCGGAATCGGGCCCTCGTCGGCCGCGAGGGCACGGGCCAGTTCCAGGAGTTCGTCGACCGGGGCGCCTTGATGCACCGTGATGGTCTCGATGTGCCGCAGATGCATCCGGCCGACTAGTCCCGGCTCATCCAGCGTGCTCTCCCGTTCGATTCCCGCCTCTGTGACCAGGCCGTCGGTACCAATTCTCTCGCACAGGGCCCGTACCAGCCTTCGCGTCTTGGCGTCGCCATCGGGCTTGGTCCGCAGGTGGTCGATGATATTGGAGAATGCCCGCTCGAAGGAGGGCTTCGGAGACACCGTTCGCCTGGGATAGTGGTCGCGGTCCATGAAGAACAATCGCACGAAAAGACAGGATTGGTAAGGACCCCGCCGCCAGCCGTTTGCACGAGTGAGCGGGCGGCGTTTGTTTGTGGTGATGTGGGAAGATTTCCAGGCGGGCGGCATGGCGGAATTGGCGCCGGCCATTCTGCAGGCCACGATCACGGTGCTGCTGGTGGTGCTGTGCTGGTACCTGTACCAGCGGTACCGCAAGCCGTACTTCGCCTGGTGGGCCGTGGCGTGGGCTGTGTTCACGCTCCGGATCGGGGCCATCATCACCTTCCTCAGTACCGGCCAGTCGCAGTGGCTCTATTGGCACCAGGTCATGACCGGCTTGACGGCGCTGGCACTACTGTGGGCGGCGCTGGTATTCTCGCGCCAGCTCACCTGGCGTTGGCGCTACATCCCCATAGTGCTCTTCCCGGTGGTCTGGTCCTACGTGGCGGTCTACCAGCTCAACAACTTCCTGCTGGCCGCCGGGCCTGCCGTGCTGTTCCTGAGCGGCGCCACCTTCTGGACCGGGTGGGTATTCTGGCGCCACCAGCGGCTGGTCGGTGGCACGGGCGTTGGGCTATTGGCCTGGGGGCTGATGCTCTGGGGCATCAACCACCTCAACTATCCGTTCTTGCGTGCCCGCGGCGTGCTCAACCCGTGGAGCTATTACCTCGACATCCTTTTCGAGTTGTCGATCGGTGCGGGAATCCTGGTCGCCGTGCAAGACGACCTGCGGCGCGGTCTGATGGCGCTGGCCACCCTGTCGGGCGACCTCCAATCAGGCCGGGATACCGACGACGTGCTCGACCGGCTGCTGGAGCGCCCGCTGACGCTGCCGGCAGTCAACGGGAGCGCCCTGTTCATGAACCAGGACGCCGGTGACGGGAGCGGCGAGTTCGTGCGGGGACGGGGCGTGTGCCTTGACTGGGAGGGCCAGACACCGGGAGGACAGGTGTCGTCAGCCATCGAACGTGCCATGCACGACGGCCGGCCCCAAGTGATTTCCTCCGATGCGTCCCTGGGCACGGGGCACGAATTTGGTGCCTTCCTCCCGGTGCTCAGAGGCGCCGAAGTGACCGGAGTGTTGGTGCTGGTGGGGAGTGCCCGCGATCCCTTCACTGCCCTCGACGAAGGATTCCTTGCCGCCCTGGGACAGCAGGTTGGCGCGGCGCTGGAAAACGCCGCCCTGTACCACTCGCTTCAGCAACGGAACGAACAATTGGCCCGGTTGTCGTCTCGCATGGTCGAACAGCACGAGGAGGAGCGCAGCCGGCTCCGGCGCGAACTACACGACGAGACCGCCCAGGTCTTTTCCGCGGTCAGGATGGAACTGGGTGTCATCCGGCAACAGGCGAGCCCGCAGGTGGCCCAGAGCCTCGATCACGTCCTGGCGCTGACCGACACCGGCATCCGCAGTATCCGTAACGTGACCCACCGGCTGCGCCCCAGTCTGCTGGACGATCTGGGGCTGGCGCCGGCACTGCGCTCCCTGGCCAGCGAATTCGGCGAGCGGGCCGGGCTTTCGGTCGACCTGAAGACGCCTCAGCATTTACCAGCTATTTCCAAGGACGCGGAATTGGCCCTGTTTCGCGCCATGCAGGAGGCGCTGTCCAACGTACTGCGCCACGCCCAGGCGACACGTGTGCATATTACCGTTCGGGAAGAGGCCGGCGCCCTGTCACTGACGATCCGGGACGACGGCCGCGGGCCCGCCACCGATCCCTCGGCCGGTGGGATGGAACACATGGGATTGACGGGGATGCAGGAGCGGATCGGCGCCCTGGGAGGAACGGTTACCATCGATGTGCCCGCCGAGGGCGGGTTTTCCGTGACGGTCGCAGTGCCGCTGACAACAGGAGGCGAAGCAACGTGAGCACACCGATTCGAATCTTGGTAGCCGACGATCACTCAGTCGTCCGGCAGGGGATCCGGCACGTCCTGGAAGGCGCCGAGGAGTTCACCGTGGTAGCCGAGGCGGAGGACGG
>JBDHMR010000261.1:0-4954 GCA_039656035.1 Gemmatimonadota bacterium | reverse complement strand
ACACGGGACGTCGGAGTTCTACGCCACACGAGCCCGGATAACCAAGGAGTTGATTCTCCGTAAGGGGTTCGATCTGGTGGCGGTCGAAGCCGACTGGCCGGATGCCACCCAGATCGACCACTTCGTGCGTGACCTCAATGTCCCACCCGCGGAATGGCAGGCGTTCGCGCGGTTTCCGACGTGGATGTGGCGCAATGCGGAGACGCGGGCTTTCGTCGATTGGCTCCGGGATCACAACGCCGGCATTCCTCACGATGATCGCGTTCGCTTTGCCGGGCTGGACCTCTACAGCCTGTATACCTCGATCGATGCGGTGCTGTCGTACCTCGACGAGACGGATCCGGCCGCGGCCGGGCTGGCTCGCCAACGCTATGGTTGCTTGACACCTTGGCAGAAAGACCCGGCATCGTACGGCCGCGCGGCAGTCTCCGGGGAGTACCGCAGTTGCGAACCCGGTGTGGTCAAGATGTTGGCCGACCTCCTCGCCAAGAGATTGGAATACGCCCGTGCTACCGGCGAACGGTTCTTCGATGCCGTGCAGAACGCCCGGCTGGTAACTGACGCCGAGCGTTACTACCGCATCATGTACTACGGGAGCCACCAGTCATGGAACCTGCGCGACCGCCACATGTTTTCCAGTCTCCTCAGCCTGCTCGACTTCAGGGGCCCGGAGTGCAAAGCGGTGGTGTGGGAGCACAATTCCCACATCGGTGACGCCCGGGCGACTGAAATGGCGGCCCGTGGCGAGCTCAACGTGGGTCAGCTGTGCCGGGAGCAGTGGGGTGACGGTGTCTACTCCATCGGGTTCGGGACCGACTCGGGCACAGTGGCGGCGGCATCGTATTGGGACGGACCGATGGAAGTGAAGAACGTCAGGCCGTCCCATCCCCGGAGCTACGAGTTCCTGTGCCATGAGTCCGGCGTGGACGCGTTCTTGTTGCCGCTCAGGCACATCGACAAAGATCTTCGTCGAGACTTGAAACAGCCGAGGCTGGAACGGGCTATCGGCGTCATCTACCGCCCCGAAACCGAACTGGCGAGCCATTACTTCCAGGCTGTGCTGCCAAAGCAGTTCGACGAGTATCTGTGGCTCGATCATACAAAAGCGGTTACTCCGCTGGAGACGCACGAATTGATTGGAGTGCCGGAGACCTACCCGTTCGGGGTGTGAGAGGCGTCCGATGAATCGACGCGTGGTGGAAGTTCAGCAGCGGCTGGCCTGGATGCGCGAGCAGGGAATCTGGCCCAACGGATTGCGATATTTGTGGACCGACGCCTACGGGGTGGTGCTGCTGGTTTCGTTGTATCACGACACCGGTAACCGTGTGTGGTTGACCAAGGCAGAATGGGTTGTCGCCGAGGTCGAGCGGGTACTCGGCCGCGGCATCAGGATCGGTGAAGCCGCCGACCGCGACGGGCAGTACTACCATTATCTGGCAATGTGGCTGTTTGCACTCTATCGCCTGGGACAGGTCCTCCCGGCCTATCATGATCGGGCGATCGAACTGGTTCAGGAAATCCACGGGCCGTTCGTCGTTCCTGGCAGCGGTGTCAACTGGAAGATGCGGGAAGATCTGAGCGGGCCCTACCCCGGGTACGGGCTGGGCGCGCTCGATGCCGTTCACGGCTACGTCTGTTATCGGTTGTTGGATGAGGTAGCGCTGGCATCGGAGATCGCGGAACTGGGAGCTTTGGTCGAAGCGTCCTACCGCGACATGGTGATCACCCAGGATCTTGCGCTGGGGATGATGCTGTGGATGACACACTTCTTTGCGGCCGAGCCGTGGGCGCGACTGCAGCGTGAGCGGTGCCTGGTCATGCTCGATCGGATGTGGGTCGAGCGCGAGGGGTACTTCTGTCGCGAGCCGGAATTACCAGAAGTGAAATTTGCCTTCACCAACTACGGCGTGTCGGTGGGATTACAGGCAACGGGTGCCATGCTTGGTCGGGTCGACCGCCTGGATCGGTTCTTCGCGACCTACCGATCCGGTGACGAGTACGACACCAACGCCATCACGCACGTGATGGCGTGTTCCTCGGCGTTCCCCGGAGGATTGCTCACGGCTGACACCTTGTCGCCAACCGCCGGCCGCCGAGGGTGATACTCACTCCGCCCGCAACGTCTCCATCGGATGCACCGCCGCCGCCCGCCAAGCCGGCACCAGTGACGCGGCAACCGCCACGAGGATCAAGACCACCGGGCTCACGATGAACACCATGGTGTCGCGGACGCTCACCTGGTAGACCAGGCTCTCGAGCACCGACGTGGCCAGAAAAGCCGTAACCAATCCGATACCACCGCCGATGGCCGCGACCGTCAGGGCGCTCTTGAGGATCGAGCCCAACACTTGACCTGGCTCGGCGCCGAGCGCCAGACGGATGCCGATCTCACGAGTGCGCCGTGCCACCGAGAAGGCCATGACTCCGTAGACGCCCACGGCCGAGATGACCAGCGCCACCGCCGCGAACAGCGTCAGCAGCATGGTGACGAATCGTTCGGTGGCGACGTTGTTGGCGAGGGCCTGGTCGAGCGTTCCCAAGCCCGACACCGGAACGTTCGGATCGAGTCGTTGGACCGTCTGACGAATCGTCGGGGCGATGGCACCCAAGGGGAGCTCCGTCCGGAGCACGATGTTCAAGGATGCAAGGATCAGCTGGGTCCAGCCGGGCGGCAGTTGGCGGTGCGGCAGATAAATCTCGGGCCGGGCCGTGCTGGCGAGACCGCGCTGGTGAACGTCACCGACCACGCCAACGATGGTGACATTGGGCCAATCCCTGGGAGAAAACATCAGCCGGGCTCGCTGTCCGATCGGATTCTCTCCCTCGAAGTAGGCTTGGGCTGCAGCTTCGTTGATGAGTATGACCAGGGGGGCTTCCGCCACGTCGGTCGGCTCGATGGCGCGGCCCCGCACCAGGGGAATACCCATGAGCTTGAAGTAGTTGTCCGAGGCGACCTGGAAATCCACGGATTGTGATGGCTGGCCGCCGTCTGGTCCCACCGGGCGACCTTCAACCATGATTCCTTCACTTCCGATCCGTGATCGCAGCGGCAGCCCGCGTGCCAACGCTACTTCTGATACGCCTGGAATCGCTGTCAGCTCTTCGCGCAGCCGGTCGTAGAACGCCACCTTGTCTGCCTGCGCCGGATAGGCGTCGTTCAGGATTTGCAACCCGAAGGCCACGCGTTGTTCGGTTTGAAATCCCGGGTCGACCGATTGCAGGGTCAGGAAGCTCTTGATCAACACGCCGGAGCCGATCAACAGCACCACGGCGAACGCCATCTGCGTCACGACCAAGGTTTGCAGAGCACGTTTGGATTGCCGACCGGTGCTGCCGCCACGACCGCCTTCCTGAAGGGCCGCCTTAACATCATTGCGTGCCGCCTGGAGTGCCGGAAGCAGGCCGAACAGCACGCCGGCCCCGAGGGTGATGGCAGCGGTGAATCCGATGACCGACCAATCGAGGGACACTTGCTCCAGTCGGGGCACTCCGCCCGGATCGAGAGCCTTGAACAGTGTCATCAAGCCGGCGGCCACTACCAGACCTGCCACGCCACCCGCCGTCGCCAGCACGACACTTTCGGTTAGCATTTGCTGAATCAAGTCGCGGCGCCCGGCACCGAGCGCGCCACGAATCCCCATTTCACGACCGCGCATTTCCCCGCGTGCCAGGAGAAGATTGGCAACGTTGGCGGTGGCCAACAGGAGCACCAGACCCACGGCGCCGAGCAGAACCCACAGCATCGGCCTGACGGCACCGAATACTTCATCAGTCAGGGGCACCAGCCAGAGGGGGTGGTTGACGGGATCGTTGGGATGGATTCCGGCAAATGCTTCCTCCCAGCGTGGGAGAATGGCACGCAGTTCCGCTTCAGCGGCTTCGAACGTCGCACCAGGCTTCAGCCGCGCTACGGCGTTCCAGTTGTGGCTGGAGCGGTTGACGATCGTGCTGCGATCGAACGGCGCTGGGAGGTAGAACGCCGGGGCGTTGATCGGCGGCTCGAAGTCGGCCGGCATGATCCCGATGATGTCGAACGGCGTGCCATCGACTATGATGGTCTGTGTGCCGACCACGCTTGGCTCGCCACCGTAGCGTGATTGCCAGTAGGCGTGACTCAGGATTGCTACGTCGGCTCCTCCCGGAGTGTCTTCGTCCTCAGAAAACGTTCGGCCGATCGCGGCCGAGACGCCCAGGACGTCGAACAGACTGCGGGAGGTGTTCGAAGCCTGCAGCCGTTCCGCAGTGCCCGAACCGGTGACCGTTACCGGCCCCACGGAATACGCCCCGACGTTCGCCACGGCATCCGACTCGGTCCGATAATCGAGGTACTCGGCTATCGAGATGGGGAACTTCGGATTGTCGGGAAAGGCCGTCCACACCATGACCAGGCGATCGGCCTCCTGGTAGGGCAGGGGCTTGAGCATGACGCCGTTGACCACGCTGAAGATGGCCGAATTGGCGCCGATACCGAGGGCGATGGTAAGGACGGCGATGCCGGCAAACAGCGGGTGCTTAGTCAGTGATCGAAAGGCGAGGCGGATGTCGCGAAAGAGATTTTGCATGGGAGATACCTGGCGGTAGGGCGGTAAGGCAGTAAGGCGGTAGGCCGGTAAGTAGGTGGCCGGAACGCTCAGTAGCAGATCGGTGGTGCTCCGGACCCATAGGCGGGCCACGTTGCCGATCCCATTACGCTTGGCCGCGACCAGTTCGTCGGCGAGCATTTCGGCCATGTCGCGACCGAAGCGGCGGCGATACTGACCCGGATACAGGTAGAGGAGTGCGCGATAGAGGCGGAGCATCATCCCCGGCCCTCGGCGGCGAGGGCGCGGACGCTGTCGTCGCTCAACAGGTCGGCCATGCGAGCCGCCTCGGCGGCAAGCACCTGGCGACCCAGCTTGGTGATGGCGTAGTACCGGCGTCGCTCGTCATCGCTTTCGGGAGCTGGGCGCCGGTC
>JBDHMR010000260.1:0-3595 GCA_039656035.1 Gemmatimonadota bacterium | reverse complement strand
TCTCGGTGCAGTGCGAAGTCTCACGCCGAACCATCCAACTAGATCGGATGGATTCTTCGAGAGTATGGCGGCAGTCACAGCGGGCAAGGACCACACATGCGCGCTGCAGCCAGACGGCACGGCCTGGTGCGGAGGCACTCTTGCTGTGGACGCCATCGAAGAGCTCAACGAGGACGGCAGTACAGAAAGCGTGCTCAGTTGTCGACGCGGTGACACCGGAGCAGTGATGAACTGCATGCACGTAATGTTCATAGTGATCCCCGAGATTCCGTATCTCGACATATCGGGCGGAAACGAGCACTCCTGCTCGCTCGCTACGACCGGCACAGTGTATTGCTGGGGACGCGACGAGTACGGGCAAAGAGGCGACGCGAGTAGTCTGCGGTGGACGTACTGGGACCCGGATGCTGAGCCGGTCATCGGAATACTGCGCTTCTCGGTAATCGATGCTGGTGCGTATCACACATGCGGCATTACGAGAACCGGCGAGACGTTCTGCTGGGGACGGAATGACAGCGGTCAGGTTGGCGACGGAACGACTTCGAACCGCGACGCTCCGCGTCTGGTGAGCTTCTGACGTTCACGCCTAGACCTCTTGACCCCGAACTCAAGTGGATTCTTGGGTCACAGATCGGTAACAGAGAGCCGCACTAGCGTCGGCTGACTCACCAGACTCTGGTTCTCAGGACCGGCACGGCGACCAGACCTGCGTTCCTGGCTGGTGCAGGCTCGCTACAGTTGACGAATCCGAATGTCCGGGCGCTATCAAGGAACTTCGGCCCGCCATACGACCGAGCCCAACCCCCTTCCTACCGACTGAATACCTGCGTCACGTTTCGGCCCCAACATCGACAAGTAGGTAGCAGGCGCTATCCGTCGCGGCCCTTCGGATGGAAGCCTGGACTGTTGTCCGCCTCATCAGGTAGACAGGTCCGCAGCCCCTATACAGGAAGGTGTTCCATGAAACACTTCGCGCTTCTTCCCCTCCTGGTGCTGGCCGCGTGCGGACGTACCGACGGCGACACTACCGGTCCACCGCCCGGACCGTCCACAGGCTCGATACTGGTCACGGTAACCACGATTGGCTCCGACCTCGACTCTGACGGCTACTCCGTTCACATGGACGGTTCCGCCGCAGCGACTGTTGGTGTGAGCGGCACGGTCACGTTAAGTGACGTCCCAACCGGCAGCCATTCCATCTCGCTCTCGGGAGTTGCTACGAACTGTACCGTCACATCAGAGCACCCCTATGCCATGAACGCTACCGCTGGCAACACCGCCCAGGTCTCGTTTGCGATCAACTGCCAGCCTGTCGCGGGGGATCTTGAAGTAGACGTTACAACGACGGGTTACAATCTTGATCCAGATGGCTACGTAGTCGCCCTCGATGGTGCAGAAAGCAAGGCCGTGCCAGCAAACGGCTCGGTGACGTTTCCGGGAATCGAGCCGGGCCCGCACGAGGTCCTGTTAACGGGCATCGCGGACAACTGCCAGGTAACCGGGGCGAATCCGCTCTCAACGAGCGTTACAACGACAAGTACTCCACAGGTCACATTCAGTGTCATCTGCACAATGCCACTTTTCAACCACATCGCCTTCACAAGCGACCGTGACGGCAATCAGTACGACATCTTTGTAATGGAGGCAGACGGCTCGAATCCGTTCAACGTCACAAATCACAGCGCCTTCGACCGGCAGCCGTCGTGGTCACCGGACGGTAGCCGCATCGCCTTTGAGAGCACTCGGGGAGGGGGGGGGCACTGGGACATTTACTCCGTCGATGCCGCCGGTTCGAATCCGATTCGGCTCTCCGATAACTCTCTCGGCTCTGATGCAGCAGCTGCTTGGTCGCCCGATGGCACGCACATCGCGTTCACCAGCGACCGTGACGGCAACGAGGAAATCTACGTGATGGACGCTGATGGCTCGAACCCGGTCAACCTCACCAATCATGCGCGCTTCGACCGTCTTCCGGCCTGGTCGCCCGACGCTACGCACATCGCGTTCGCAAGCGTCCGAGATGATAACTATGAGATCTACGTGATGGACGCTGATGGATCGAACCCGGTCAACCTTACCAATAATCTTAGCGCTGACACCTACCCAGCATGGTCACCAGACGGAACGCGGATCGCGTTCATCCGCTACCGAGATGACAACTACCAGGACATCTACGTCATGGATTCTGACGGCTCGAATCCAACCCGATTGACTGATAGCGCCAACATGAAGGAGTGGCCCAGATGGTCCCCAGATGGCACACACATAGCGTTCCACACTGATCGTGACGGAAACGCGGAAATCTATGTGATGGAGGCAGACGGCTCGAATCCGTTCAACCTTACGAACAATCCCTCCAATGATTGGGACCCCGCGTGGTCGCCGCGGGAGTAAGGCAGGGTTGAGGCGCACTCCGTCCAAGCGATGAAGGAGGGCTGGGAAGGCAGTGTCTGTCGCTGTCACTGATGGCACACTGATGAAAAACGACCCTGCCGTAACTATCGACAGAACCTCTTCTTACGCAATCGGGGCGGCGAGATTCGATACCCCAGAGCCTAACAGCGCCTGTCTGCCGGTCAGCGTAGTTAGTGTCGCTTCCGAAACCTTACGGGAAGTCGCGCGCCTGATGAGCGGACAGGAGGGCGCTCTGGAATAACGCGGCTGGTCGAGACGCAGTGTCAGCTTCAGTGTCAGCGTCACGGCATCATGCACACTCTACTGCGGCAGCGTCACCTCGAACTCGATCGCAGCCAGCTGCTTGGGGGCTTTGCCGATGCTCTCGAGGAACGGCAGCCAGCGCGGGTCGTCGTGGATGTTGGCGAACAGGCTCTCCACGGCGATTTCCGACAGGCCCGGGTCGTTGTACAGCACCGCCTTATCCAGCCACTCGAAGGCGCGGTCGGCCTCACCCCTGAGCGCCAACACGTATGCGATGTTGTAGGCGGTTTCCTGTTCGTACTTCTCGATCAGTTCCGCCAGCGCGGATTCGGATTCGGCCACCTGGCCCAGCGCGTGGTAGGCCATAGGCCAACCGACCATGCGCCAGAGCTCGGATGATTCCTGCTGTATCGCTGCCAGCGCAGCTTCTGGCTCACCCTTGAGCAGCAGCGCTGCGCCGATGAAGGACTGCGCGGCGATGCGCCCCGGGCTCAAGCTCAGCGTGGTGCGGAGAGAGGCGATGGCCTCGTCCAAGCGCCCGGCCCACCTGTAGAAGACGCCCAGGCGGGCATGACCGATGGGATTCACCGGATCGCGGACAACCGCGTATTCCTGGAGTGCGATGGCCTCGTCCAGGCGGCCGAGACTCCTGGCCAGGATGGCGGCGTTGGCGATGATATCGGAGTTGGTCGGGTCCAGGGCGAGGGCCCGTTCGAGATGCCGCGCCGCGACCGTCAGGTCGCCGTCGTATACCGCGATATAGCCGAGCTGGGCGTAGGCCGGCGCATACTCCAGGTCGATCGCCAGCGCCCGGTTGGCCGCCTCGCGGGCCAGCTGGTAGCCCTCGTCAATCGGGTGCAGTTCAGTGCCCGCCTGGGTGTAGTAGTCGCGGGCCAGGCCAGCCCAGGCCGCGGCGTAGTCGGGATCGATCGCCAGC
>JBDHMR010000259.1:0-3602 GCA_039656035.1 Gemmatimonadota bacterium | reverse complement strand
ACCCGTCGGGGATGCCGATGGCCGCCCGCTCTTCCTGCGTCTGCTTGGCGTGGGACGTCAGGCGCGGCTCGGAAATTAGGCTTTCGACGCCCGCCAGGCTGGGCGCGTGCCGGATCAGTTGCAGGCGTTTCAAGAAGTTCTCGACCGCTTCTACCCCGCCGGTCAGTTCGAGCCCCACCATCCCACCGTTGCCGTCGAGCACCCTCGCTGCCAGTTCGTGGTCGGGATGACTCGGCAGGCCAGGGTAGTGGACCCGGGCCACGCCATCATGTTGTTCGGCCCACCGGGCGACGGCCTCTCCGTTGGCGTTGTGGCGTTCCATGCGCACGGCCAGGGTTCGCATGCCGCGGTCTATGAGCCATGCGGCGTGGGGATCGATCGACTGACCCCATATGCGGAGCAGTCGCACCACCTCCTCGACAAACGATTCCGAGCCGGCCACCGCGCCACCGATCACATCACTGTGGCCGTTGAGGTACTTGGTGGCGCTGGTAATGACCACGTCGGCCCCGTGCTCCAGCGGGCGGAAATTGATGGGGCTGGCGAAGGTGGCGTCCACCAGGAGCGCCAGGCCATGCTCGCTGACAAGCCGCGCCACAGGATCGAGATCCACCACGCGGACCGTGGGGTTGATCGGCGTCTCGATAAAGACGGCCCGCGTGTTTTCACGGAGGGACGTCCGCCAGTGCCGGACCTTCGTGGGATCCACGTAGGTCACCTCGATACCAAACCGTCCCAGCTCTTCATCGAACAGGGCCCGGGTGCCGCCGTATATCCGGGCACTGGCAATGAGGTGGTCGCCGGGGCGCAGTACCGCCAGATGGGCCAACGCGGTGGCCCCCATTCCACTGGCCACGAAAACCGCCGCCTCGGCGCCCTCGAGAAGGGCGTACTTTGCGGCGATGGCCAGTTGATTGGGATTGTTCCCGTAACGGGTATAACGGACTTCCTCGTCGGAACCGACCGGGTTGGTGAACGTGGCGCTCTGGTGTATGGGCGGACTTACCGGGTCCCAGTCGGGGGGACGGTGCGGCAGTCCGTGAACGGCGATAGTCGACTGGCCAACGCCGGCGTGGGCGGACATCAGAGTGGCAGCGGCTGATAGCGGCCACTGTGGGCCATTACCAGCCGCAACAATGCCAATGCCTGTACCGCGTTGGCGGCCCGTTCGATGGTCCAGCGGAGGGCGTTGCCCAAGTCTGCTGCCTCTCCCGGCCCGAGGGCCAGGATGTGGCTGAAAGCGACCCGGGCGTCTTGGCCGACCCGGCCGAGCAGCAGAGGCTCGCCGGTGAGCTGAATGGACGCCACCGCCAACGAGTGGTTGCCCAGGACGTGGTCGATCGCCTCGGCGTGGTGGTCTTCCAGGCCCATGAGGAGGAGGTACCGGTCCGAGGTGGGGTCGGTCTCCAGCAGGAGCTTGGCCACCACTTCGTCGGCGCAGCTGAAGTCGATCAAGCCGACCGCGGAAAAATCGAGTGCCGCGGTGGAGCAGCCGATGGCGTCGATGCGCTGGGTGATGCCCTGCCGTACCGCCGCGCCGGTGGGGCGCGTCACCAGATTGCGGTAAGGCGTAGGGACCGCCTCATGCAGCACTCGGTCTACCGGTATGGTATGGATCATTCCGGTGCGTCTTGTTCGGGGATGACGATTTGCACCTGGGATCCTGGAAAATAGGGTAAGTGGTCGGCCAGCGGTACATCGTCGTCCCAAGAGGGCACGATAGACAGCCGGGCGGTCCCGCTGCGAATGCTGATCTTCCCGTGCCACCGGCTCAAATAGCGCTTGATGCCTGCCAACCCCTGCCCGCGTCCCGGGTCGCGGAACCGGCTCACTCCCTGGATCAGCGCTGCTTCGAGGGCCGAGGCGTCTCCCCATCTGTCGCCGAATTGGCCGGACTGACTGGTTTCGAGCGAGCGCCGGAAGCCAACGCCGGCATCGCTCACCGCGATGACAACCACGCGCCGGCCCAGGCGTTTGCGCCACGAGTAGGCATGGACGGCCACCCAGCCTCCCGTGCCGGCGTGCTCCACAATATTCTGACAAGCCTCCGATAATGCCATAGTGAATCCGAGGGTGGCCTTGGCGCCGATGCCGAGCTCGCCGCTGAGGATGTGGCTGGCCCGCTCCTGGATGTGGCCGACGACCTCGTGAACGTCGTGTGAAGCCCGCACCGGCGTGACGTTGAGCAACACGTCAGACTCGGCTGCCGGCGCTGCCTTGGGTACCGTTCCGTGGATTTCGAAAAGGTCGGCTGCGTATTGGAAGAAACCGGTCCGGGCCCAGTAGCGGCGCACCTCCGAGCTGTCGGGCACCGTCAGTAGCGGTTTTTCGCAGTCCAACTCCGCCAACGCCTGGCCCGCCGTCAACATGGTGATCAGGCCGTAGGGCGAGGCCCACTTGGCGCCCCGGGCGTCCAGCAGCACCTTCCCCTCCGGCGGCCAGTTGCCGAACGCGGCGGCAAAGTGATCGAACGCCTTGTCGTCGAAATAGGTAGGGACCTCAACGACACGTGTCACGGTGTGCCTTTCGTGTGACCGAGTACCAAGTCGCCTCTGAGGAAGCGCGTCAGATCCGAAGCGCCGCGGTGCATGGCGTTGCGGGACGCCATGCGAGCGGCACTTTCGATCGCCTGTTCCACATTCTTGTCCTGCACCAGCTCGGCGGCCAAGGTGCCCCCGAAGACGTCGCCACATCCGGTGGGGTCTATGGCGTCGACCGCCGGCGCTTCGATCAAGGCGGTACGAACGGTGTCTCCCTGGGCCCGAGCCCGGGTACGATCGGTAAGTCTATCGAGGCCGGGTGCAGCCACATAGGCGACCCCGCGAGGGCCCAGGGTAACGACCAGGAGCGACACGCCGGCGCTGAGCGCAACGGCGGACAATTCCAAAGGGTCGGCCGACAACTGGCGCATCTCGTCTTCGTTGAGCTGCACCACGTCGAAGCAGTTGAACCATGCCGGCGCCTCGGCCAACGGCTGCAGCCGTCTGATGCCGTCGTGCTGCATCCCCAGAAACAGACTGTGCAAGTCGGCGTAGATGGGCCCGTGGAAACCGTGGCGCAGAGCCTGCGCGGTGCCCAGGGCCATCTCGAAGCCGGAGATGAAGTTCAGGTAGATGGCGTCGAGATCGCGCACCATGGGGCCCAGCTCGGGCCAGATCCACGGCGGGACGCCACCTTCCATGCGCTCGCAGCGTCGCTCCGCGGATTGATAGTGCAGCACCACGCGGTTGTTCGGGACCGGTACCTCGATGGGGCGGGCGCCCGGGGCCATGCGATCGAGGCTATCGAACAGGGCGCCCGCCTGCCGGGCCAGGTCCTGGCCCACCTTGATCAGCGGAACGATCTCCCAATCCTCGGGGAGCGCCGCGTCGAGCCCGCCCAGTGCATACGCGATACCACCCCACTCCTCGACCGGTGGTGCTACCGGGTCTCGGCTGTGGATCACGTCCCAGACCAGGCTGCCGACGACCCCTATCCTAGGCATCGGCTCTCGTCTCGATGAGCCCGTCCGCTTCCTGGTCGAGGAACGCCCGCGCCGCGCCATACACTCCCGCCGTCCCTATCAGCTCGCCCGGGACGATGCGGCACGCCTCCGCCGCCGG
>JBDHMR010000258.1:0-3604 GCA_039656035.1 Gemmatimonadota bacterium | reverse complement strand
CATGGTGTACCAGGAGGAGCCCGCTGCCGGGCAAGGACTCGGCAGCCACGCCGTCGATCGTCGCCTGTGAGGCGTCCACCGCGGCTACCAGATGACTAACCGTGCCGGAATTCTCGACCTGCAAACCGTTCATGGCGTCAGTGTAGTCGGGTACCGCGTCCACATCGAGAAACGTGTCGAGGAACTCGGTGATCGACTCGAGAGATGCGGAGGTAGTCATGGAGAATCACCCGTAGGAGAGGTCAGAGGCGATAGCGTGCCAGTGGTTATCGAGTCGCGCACGGCGTCCATCCACTCGCCCAGACCCGGAGGAAGGGCGCGAACTGCTGCCGGATTGGAGCGATAACTGATGACCCCGCTGGCCAAGCCGAACGACTGAACTTCCGGCACAAACGTCCCCCCGACCACCTCGCGCGCTACTCTAAGAAAAGCGCTGGGAAGGTCGATGACCGCCGATCCGATTACCCTGGTGGGGGCGAGGGTGGATTGGTCGGCGTTGGCGCCAAAAATGAACACTCCCGGGCTCTCTTTTGCTGCCTGGAACACGCCGAGCGCCGCAGCGTCGGCGTTGTGGTGTAACATGTCGGCGCCGAGCCGAATGAGCGCCAAGGCAGCTTCGTGTCCGGCAGTGGCGTCGTCGAAGTTGTTGAGGTAACTGATCCGGGAATCGACGTCGCTCCGCACGGCCGCTGCGCCATTGACCCATCCCTGGTAACCCAACACGATGGGCGGAAGTTCGATGCCGCCGACGAACCCGATTACCCCGGTCCGGGTCAGTCCACCGGCAACCATCCCCGCGAGATAGGTGCCCTCGTGGAGCCGGAAGATCATCGGGGCCACGTTGCCGGCCACCCTGACACCCGAGGTAATGATGAACACGGTTTCGGGGTAATCCCGGGCCACGCGTTCGGCTGGATCCTGGAACTCGAATCCGTGGCCAAACACCAGGTGGTAGCCCTGGTTGGCGTAGATCCGGAGGGCCTCTTCCTGGGCGCCCGGGGTCCGGGCCTCAACGTGGCTGGTGTGGAGCCCCAGAGAATCACCAATCCATTGGAGGCCCTGGTATGCGCCGGCGTTCCAGGCCGCGTCGGCGATGGACCCCGGGGTTATGAGACCGACCCGTAGCCGATCATCCCGCGGCCGGTCGGGACCACATCCCGTAGACGCCAGTAGCACTACAGTGACGAGACAGTATAGCGACAGTGTATGGATAGCGCGGCCTGGGGCCCGACCAGATGGTCGGGCTATTGCTGGGGATTGTCCCGCTAAGTCGTTGTTATCCACAGAATTGGCAGATTTTCCACCGATTGTGGAAACGGTCTAGTCTTGCGGCTTGGGGCTGGAAGCGGTCTGCGGTGGGTAGGAGACCTTCCCGCCGTCCATCTTGACGGTGCCGTTGACCCTGCCGCCCTCGAGCACCACGATGCGCTTGGTCACGATATCGCCATTGACCACCGCTGTGGCCTGGATCTCGACTCGATCCTCGGCGTGAATCACACCCTTCACCTCGCCACCGATGATGGCCTCTTTGGTGTAGATATCGCCGGTGATCAGGGCGTCCTGACTGATCAGGACCTGGGTCGCCGCCCTGATGGCTCCCTCCACCTTGCCTTCGATCTTGACCACGCCTTCGGTTTCCAGGTCGCCGATGACCTTGAGGTCGGCGGCAACCATCGACAGGCTGGGCTGCTGATTACCGCGGCGCTTGTTCGGCTCCTGGGCCGTGGCCGTGGCTTGGTCCTTTTCGGAAAAAATCGCCATTACTGAACACCCTCCGACACGTAATCGAGTGGATCCTGGAATCGGCCTTCGACGCGAATTTCGAAGTGTAAGTGCGGCGCACTCGATCGCCCACTGTTTCCCGACAGTCCAATCACTTCACCTGCCGCAACATAACCTCCCCGAGCGACGGTAATCCGTGAGAGATGACCGTACATCGACTCCAATTCGTCCGGATGTGCCAACCGGACGAAGTCTCCGTACTCTTCGTCCTTGCCGGCATCGATCACTTGGCCACCGCCCGCCGCCCGTACCACGCTCCCGATGGGTACCGCCACGTCGATCCCGGGGTGTGCCTCACGGCGGGATCCGGTTCCTACCTGTCCTCGGGTGATGTAGCCATCGACGTCCAGCGGCCAGTGGGACGGCACGGAAGGCTGGGCTTCGAACCTGGCCCGTTGATCCGGGCGGCGGCTCACCACCGCCGGTGCGATGGGGAGCGGACCGGCGAATGCGTCACTACTGACCACGACGTCGGCGCCCAACATTTCCCGGAGCTGGTCGTAGCGAGCTTCGGCTTGGTCGAGCGCCTGAGCCAGTTCACGGACCTTTACGTTGTCGGCCTCGAGGCGGGCGATGTCTCGCTTGAGTCCGGGGACGCTGGCGGCTACACCGGCGATCGGAGCATAGAGGACTACCAACCCCACTATCCCAACGACGAAAAGGCTACCACCCGCCATGATCAGAGTAAGGGCCCAGCCGGGGATGTACATGCTCCGGGACTCGGGCGTCCCGTCGCGGTGCCAGACGACCCTCGCGCCTTTCTGCTTCCCACTCATCCCTGGTACGGTTCGCCAAGGATCAATTCGAGAATGCGTGCCAGGTCGTCGTTGGAGTAGTAGCTGACCGTGAGCAAGCCGCGACCGCGACGCTTGGCCGTCAGCCTTACGTCGGTGCCGAGGTGTGCCCGTAACGTCTCTTCGATACGGCGTGCTTCGACGGTGGCGGCCTGCGGTCCACCGCTGTTGCCAGGAGTGCGCCGTTTGGGACGCGGGCCTCGACTCACTTGGCTTTCGATGTCGCGCACCGACCACCCGTTCTCAACCGCGCGACGCGCCAAGGTCTTCATGGTACCGGGACCCGGGAGACCGAGAAGCGCTCGTCCGTGCCCGGCGCTTAGTGCGCCCTGCCGCACCAGTTGCTGCACCTCGCGCGGCAACTTGAGGAGGCGGAGAGTGTTGGCCACGGTCGACCGGTCGCGGCCCACCAGCCGGGCGACGTCATTGGCGGACACGGAGAACTCGTTCATGAGCCGATGGTATCCGGTGGCCTCGTCGATGGGGTTGAGATCGTCGCGCTGGAGGTTCTCGACCAAAGCCATCGTAAGAAGCGTCTGATCGTCCGCCACCCGTACGATGGCCGAGACCGTGGACCAACCGAGGCGTTGGACGGCTCGCCAACGCCGCTCACCGGCAATGATCTGAAATCCGTCGTCGTGTTCCCGCACGACTATCGGCTGCAACAACCCGGAGGAACTGATCGAGGAAGCCAGCTCGGCCAACGCCGTCTCGTCGAACTCATGGCGCGGTTGGTATGGATTGGGACCCAGACGATCGATGGGAATTTCGCGTAACAAGCCGGCGTGTTCCGCTTCATCGCGCGTCATCGGTCCCAACAACGCCTCCAGTCCGCGACCCAGCCGCCGCTCGCTCACGGGGTCACCTGGCGAACACGGGCGCGCAATGCCTTGCTGCGTTGTTCACGCCGGAGAAGTTCCTGGGCCAGCGCCATGTAACTCTTGGCACCGACCGACGCGACGTCGTACAACAAGATCGGCTTGCCGAAACTCGGCGCTTCGGCCAGCCGCACGTTCCGTGGGATCATC
>JBDHMR010000257.1:0-3610 GCA_039656035.1 Gemmatimonadota bacterium | reverse complement strand
TATGCCGGCTGGACAGACTCGTTATCCCTCGATCCCGATCCCCTGGACGACGAGCGCATGCGTGAGGCGGAAGCGGAGGTAGCTCTCCTGGTGGAAACGCTGCCGGACGCCATGACGGGTGTGCGAAGGAGGGGTGTGGCCTATGAACGGCTCGCGGACATCCACCGCTTCAACCGGGTCCCGGGATCATCGGCCGGAATCGGCTACCAAGTGAAAGTGCCGGGGATGTCGTTCACCGACGTCCTTGGCACGCTCCGTTTCGGTATTGCCGACACTCGCCTGAACGCGAAGCTCTCGCTAATCAAGGATGCGCCGGGCGGTCGGGTAACGGTCAGCGCCTACCGTGAGGTGGCGGAGGTCGACCGGTTTTTCCGGATTGGTACGTTGGGGAATTCGGTCAACGCGATGTTCACCAGTCACGACTACGCCGACTACTATCTGGCGACCGGTGCCTCGGTCGGCTTCGAGACGTCCGTCGACCGCGGTCTGCAGTTGACGCTGTATGCCCGGGTGGAAGATCAGCAGAGCGTGGTGCGCGAGGTCGGTTCGGGTTTGAACGGTTTGTGGAGCGACAACCAATTCCAGGACAACCCCGCGGTATCCGAAGGGACGTTCGGCATGCTGGGCTGGCGGTTCGACGGAACCTCCGGGATGGCCTCGTGGCGGGCGGCTACCGACGCCTTCCTGGGGTCGACCCTCGCCGTCGGCCGGCTATACGGGTCGTGGCGCCAACCACTACCGGAGCCCACCAGGCTGACCCTGGCGTTTCTGGGCGGCGTTTCGACCTCGGACCGCGTCGCTCAAGCGCAGTTCCGCCTGGGGGGCCAGCAGTCCGTCCGTGGCTTCCCCTACGGGTTCAAGCGCGGCCAGGCGTTCTGGGCCGTCCGGGCCGACTGGGCTCCCTTGAGCGGTACGGTTCGCCCGGTGCTGTTCATCGATTCGGGCCAGGCCGGATCCGTGTCCGGTCTGGGAAACGAGTCGCTCCTAGTCGGTGGTGGGATCGGGGCCTCGTTCTTCAACGGGTTGGTTCGCTTCGATTTGAGCGGGCCGTTTGCCGGAGGCGAAGGAGAAGGCGTCCGCTTCGACATCGTCTTCGGGGCTTTACGCTAGCCCGGGGGTTGGCCGCCGGCAGGCTACCGCCGCAAGGGCGCTCGTCCTACCTTAACCACTCATGACTGCTCAGCCTTTTCTCATCGACGAACGGGTCCGCTGGTCCGACGTGGACGCCGCGGGGATCATCTTCTACGGGTCGTACGTCCGGTTCTTCGAATTGGCGGAGACCGAGCTGTTCAGGGCCGCCGGACTGACGTACGGCTCGATGTTCGACGAATATGACATGTTGCTCCCTCGCGCCCAGGTACACGCCGATTTTCATTACCCGGCGCGTCTCGACGATGCCCTTCAGGTGGCCGCATACATTTCCCGGGTGGGAAACAAGTCGATCACCATGCAATTCGACGTGATGTTTCTGGGATCGGATCGGCTGGTCGCCGAGGGCCATTTGGTGCTGGTGAGCACGGATCGCACTCGACTGAAGCCCTGTACCCTGCCAGAGTCGTTTGTCCGTTGCATCGAGCCGTTTACCCTTTCGGTTGACGAGGCCCGCAAGCAACTCGGTTGCGTTGGAGTGGATCGATGAATCCCGCGCTGGTTGCTGCGGGCATGGCCACGCTGCTGGCCGCGTGCGGCTCCGGCGCCGACACCATGCGAGTAGTATGGCAGCGCGACACCGTCAGCGCGGAATTCTCGCTACCGGTCCGCGTGGTTTGGTGCCAGGACCAGGGGTGGCTCGAAGTGATCGGCGCTCGGAGCGATACCGGTGTGGGGCTGGCCATCTTCCTCTCCGACACGACCCTCACGGGACGGTATCCGATCGTACTCGCGCTCGAGCGGGTCGACTCGATACGGCCGTTGGCGGCCGTAGCCGTTCGCTGGTTTTCCCAGGACGAGTTGCTGTCATTCGAGGGCGTCGAGGGAGAGGTCGTGGTCGAGCACACCACCGAGGGGTTGGCGGGACGGTTTCATGCCCGGCTCCGGGCTCCCTTGGGAACTGACAGTCTCCTGCTCGAGGGCGATTTCAGCGAAACGCCGGTGACGCGCGGAGGCATCGAGTGCCAGCGCGTAGGTTCGGACTCCGTCAGTGGGGACAGCGCGGAGGTGGTAGATTAGGCCTATGGATACGACCTACTTCCGGAAGGGCTTCGGGCTCAAGCGGGAAATACAGGGGACACTCAACGCCGATTACCACAGCCATGTGGTCGAGGCCATCCAGGCCAACGACTACGTCCTGGAGGTCGGCCACCTGACGTTCCGACTGGCTCGTGAATTTGGATTTTGTTACGGAGTCGATCGTGCCGTGGAGTACGCCTATGAAACGCGGCGGAAGTTCCCCGACCGTCGATTGTTTCTCGTAGGCGAGATCATCCACAACCCCCACGTCAATCGCAAGATGGAAAGCATGGGAATTGCTTTCCTTGGTCAGGACGGTGACGGGGAATTCGATTTTGCCGAGGTGACGGCGGACGACGTGGTCATCATGCCGGCCTTCGGAGTCACCATCCAGGATTTCCAGCGTCTCCGTGACTTGGGGTGTGTGTTGGTCGATACCACGTGCGGCTCGGTGCTGAACGTGTGGAAGCGGGTGGAGCGATATGCCAAGGACGGTTTTACCGCCATCATTCACGGCAAGCACTACCACGAAGAAACCAAGGCTACCGCCAGTCAGGTTAGGAAGTACCCCGGCGGCCGGTATCTCATCGTGCTGAACATGGAAGAAGCACGATTAGTGTGTGATTTCATCGAAGGTGATGGTGACGCCCAGGCGCTGGCCGCACGGTTCCGCGATGCGGTGTCACCGGATTTCGACTTCGAACGGGACCTCAGCCGGGTGGGGCTGGCCAACCAGACAACCATGCTGTCCGGTGAGTCGTTGGCCATCGCCGAGGAGTTTCGCAAGAGTGTGGCGCGGCGTTACGGGGACGCCTCGATCGAGGAACACTTTCGGACCTTCGACACCATCTGTTCCGCCACCCAGGACCGGCAGGACGCGGTGGTCGACATGTTGGAATCCCCGCCCGACCTGATGATGGTGGTGGGCGGTTTCAACTCGAGCAACACCCACCATTTGGCGTCCATCTGCGCCAGCCACGGGGTGCAAACCTATCACATCGCCGACGCCGGCTGCATCGATCTCGACACCGGCACGCTGTACCATCAGGCGGTGACCGACAAGGCGCCAAGAGAAGAACGGGAGTGGCTGGGTGATGCCCGCGATATCGGTGTGACCGCCGGGGCATCCACGCCCAACAACAAGATCGGCGAGACGGTGGCCCGCATCTGTGCGCTGGCGGGGGTGGACCTCGACGGGGCCATTTCGGAAGCTACCTGACGGCTATTGGTCCGTAGAAACGGTACCAGGAACGGGGGAGGGTGCAACGGCGCCCTCTCCCGTTTTCCGTTGTGCCAGGCGCGATGCTGCCATCTCCGCAACCGCGGCAATGGTGTGGGGAGCGCTGCCCTCTGCCCGGTTGTTCACCAGGAGGTAGGCCGGAATTCTGGCGTCCATCGCCGTCTCGATGAGGCGGACCAGGTCGCCGCGCAACTCCGGATT
>JBDHMR010000256.1:0-3612 GCA_039656035.1 Gemmatimonadota bacterium | reverse complement strand
CAACTCCCGTCCGTCCGGCACCGAGATGAGCGACGCGTTGAGTTCGAAGCTCGAAGCGGCGCCGATGATCCCACCGAGGATCAACCGGCCGGCGCCCAGCCGGGCGGCGAGCGCCACCGCGTCCGGTTCGGAGATGTCGAGGTCGTCGGAGCCGCCGGCCTGGCTCCAGCGGCTGATCACCGTCTGGGGGGCTACCGACCGGAGCCCGCCTCCACCGGTCAGCCGGGCGTCGAACAGATCGACGACGCCTTCACGCAGGTAGCCCAGCGCCGGATCGGCACCGCGTGACCGAAACGGCATCACCGCCACGGCCTGAGGATCCACCACCACGCCGGGCGATCCGCCGAACCACGACCGGCCGAACCAGCCGACCGCAGCCACCAGGATCACTGTGGCGCCCAGGGCGACGATTCTCGTCTTAGGCTTCGATGTCCGCCGCACCAGCGGAATGGGAATGGTGCCCAAGCTCGGCGTGGTGACGGTCTCGAGCTGGCGCAGCAATTCCTCGGCGCTCTGCCACCGGTCGGCCGGGTTCTTCTCGAGACAGCGGTCGACGCACTCGGCCAGCCCGGGCGGCAGATTGGCGCGGTGCTTGTCGAGCGGGTCGGGCGCTTCGGTCATGTGGGCCGCCAGCACCTGCTGGGCGGTGGCGCCGACAAAGGGTGCCCGGCCGGCCAACAACTCGTAGGCCATGACACCGACGGCATAGATATCGGCCCGGTGGTCGACGTTCGGCTCAGCTGCGGCCTGTTCCGGCGCCATGTAGCTCGGGGTTCCCATGGCCATGCCGGTGGAGGTGATGGCGTCGCTTTCGTGAGCGGCCTCGCTCAGCGCCTTGGCCACGCCGAAGTCGGTGACCTCGGCGTGGCGGCCCGACAGCAGGACGTTGTCGGGCTTGATGTCGCGGTGGACGATGCCCTTGGAATGGGCGTACGCCAGGGCGTCGACCACCTCCTTGAGGATTCGCACGGCGTCGTCCACCGGCAGAGCGCCTTCGCGCTCCACCCGGGCGCGGAGTGACTCACCCTCCACGTACGGCATGACGTAGTAGAGGATTTCGTCGGCTTGGCCGGAGTCGATCAGGGTGAGTACGTGAGGGTGTTCCAGCCGGGCGGAGATCTCGATTTCGCGGAGGAATCGGTCTCCACCGAGCGCGGCAGCCAGATCGGGACGCAGCACCTTGACCGCTACTTGGCGCGGGTGCCTCAGGTCTTCGGCCAGATAGACCGTGGCCATGCCGCCGCGTCCCAACTCGCGGACGATGCGGTAACGACCCTCAAGGGCTGTGTTCAAGCGCTCGATTTCGGCCACGTAGATCCTGGAAGAGTGCCAGTCAACGATATCAGGGGATGGCGCGATGGCGGGATACAATATGGTGGCCGGAGACCGGTTGGAACAGGGCGGTGCCGTTGGCGGGGCTTACTTCCCCTCTGGCCAACTCCCGCTTTCCTTCCTATAGTCCCTAGTCCCTCTTAGCCCTCTTAGCCTTCTTAGCCCTCTTAGCCCTCTCCATCCCTTTGAGGACCAGGCATGACGCACGCTGAAGTGCCCTTGTCTCAGCCCCGCTTTGGCCAGACCATGCGCCGGGACCGTTGGTGGGCCTCGCCGGCCGTGGTGTTTCTCGGCCTTTCGGCCTTCATTGCCTATTCCACGTGGGCCGCGTTCCAGGGGGATCACTACGCGTTCGGACCATATCTTTCGCCGTTCTACTCACCGGCGCTTTTCGGTGACTCGCCACATGCCTGGTTCGGACCCAAACCCTCATGGTGGTTCAGCTGGCTGCCGTGGTCGCCGGCGTTTCTCATTCTGTGGGCGCCGGGCGGCTTCAGGCTCACGTGCTACTACTACCGCGGGGCGTACTACAAGGCGTTCTGGGCCGATCCGCCGGCCTGCTCAGTGTCGGAGTCCAAGAAGGGATACCGCGGCGAGAACTCGTTTCCGCTCATCATGCAGAACATCCACCGCTACTTCCTCTACTTTGCGTTGATCTTTCTGGTGCTGCTGTCGCTCGACGTGTGGCGCGCCCTGTGGTTCGAAGATCCGATCACTGGGGTGGTGTCGTTCGGCATCGGGGTCGGTACGCTGGTGCTGGCCCTGAACGTCTTCTTCCTGGGGAGTTACACCCTGGGGTGCCACTCGCTGCGCCACCTGATCGGCGGCAGGTTCAACCAGCTCTCCAAGAAACCAGCGCGGCGACAAGCATACAGTTGCGTCAGTTGCCTCAATAGGTAGCACATGCGATTTGCCTGGCTGAGTTTGTTCTGGGTGGGCTTCAGTGACTTTTACGTGCGGATGGTATCGATGGGCATATGGACCGACTGGAGAATCCTCTGATGCCCGAGTTCGAAACCCACAAGTACGACGTATTGGTGATCGGCGCCGGCGGAGCCGGACTCAGGGCAGCCATCGCGGCCTCCGCAGCAGGAGCCACCGTCGGTGTCATCTGCAAGTCACTCCTGGGTAAGGCCCACACGGTCATGGCCGAAGGCGGCATCGCGGCGGCGCTGGCCAACGTGGACGACCGTGACGCCAGCCAAGTGCACTTTGCCGACACCATGCGCGGGGGCCAGTACCTCAACAACTGGCGCATGGCCGAACTGCACGCCCAGGAAGCGCCCGACCGGGTGCGGGAACTCGAGGCGTGGGGCGCGGTGTTCGATCGCACACCGGACGGCCGCATCCTGCAGCGCAACTTCGGGGGCCACGCCTATCCCCGGCTGGCCCACGTAGGCGACCGAACCGGTCTCGAATTGATTCGTACGCTGCAGGATCACGGCATCCACCAGGGCATCGACTTCTACATGGAGCAGACGGTGACGACGCTCCTCAAACGTGACGGGCGGGTGGTCGGAGCCTTCGCCTACGATCGCGAGCGAGGGCGCTTCCGCGTATTCGAGTCCAAGGCTGTGATCATGGCCACCGGAGGCATCGGGCGAGCCTTCCGCGTTACCAGCAACAGCTGGGAGTATTCCGGGGACGGACACGCGCTGGCCTACCACGCCGGAGCGCAGTTGATCGACATGGAGTTCGTCCAGTTCCACCCCACGGGGATGGTGTGGCCGCCGAGCGTGGGTGGCCTGTTGGTCACCGAGGGAGTACGGGGCGAGGGTGGCGTGCTTCGCAACAGCGAGGGTCGCCGGTTCATGTTCGACGACATCCCTGATGCTTACAAGGACCAGACGGCCGACACCGAAGAAGAAGGATGGCGCTACACCCAAGGCGACCGTGACGCGCGCCGGCCTCCCGAGCTGCTCACTCGAGACCACGTGGCGCGCTGCATCCTGCGGGAAGTGCGGGAGGGTCGTGGCAGCCCACACGGCGGCGTGTTCCTCGACATCGCCTGGATCAAGGAGCGCCTTCCCAACGGCGCGGAGCACATCAAGAAGAAGCTCCCGTCGATGTCCCATCAGTTCAACCAGCTGGCGGACATCGACATCACCAAGGAACCAATGGAGGTAGGTCCTACCACGCACTACGCCATGGGTGGGATCCGGGTCGAGGCCGACACTCAAATGTCGACCGTACTGGGCCTGTTCGCCGCAGGCGAGTGTGCCGCAGGACTTCACGGAGCCAACCGGCTGGGTGGTAATTCTCTGTCCGACTTGCTGGTTT
>JBDHMR010000255.1:0-3622 GCA_039656035.1 Gemmatimonadota bacterium | reverse complement strand
GTTGAAGGAAGAGGTCAGAAGGGATGGGGGGTGAGCCGTCATCTGCCTCTGACCTCATTGATTGGACCGCTAGTGGTTGTTCAGGCTTCCTGGGCGCGACACTTCCCTTGACCCTGGCCTTGCCCTTGGCCCTTGCCATGCATCATCCCCTGACCTTGCCCCTTCCCCATTCCCTGGCCGCGCATCGCGCCTTCCCCCTGCTTGCCGGCCCCGCATCCCTGGCCCATGCCGCACGAACCGGCTTCTGATTCGTTGGCCTGGCAGCCCTTCATGCCCTGGCCCATCCGGTCAGCCATCTCCGGGAACGTTCTCTTGACCGCGGTGAACATGTAGGCGTGTGCTTCCTGCCGGCGGAGCTGTGCCGCGTCTTGGTCGCCGGCCTGCATGGCCTCGCGTGCCTTCACTCGGGCCGCTTCGGATCGGGCCATCAACTCGATGGTTATCTCATCACCTTCCGCTTGAAGGCGCTCCATCATCCGGGCCCGGCCGGGTCCTCCCTGGCCGGTGGCCATGGCTGTGCCCGTCTCCCCCGCCGGCGCCTGAGCCTGGCCTGAACCCACTGTCAACAGCAAAGCTCCAAACACCATGGGGATCAATTTGGTATACACGATGTATCTCCTCTGTAGCGGCGGTACTTGGGTTGTCATTGCCCCGGCGGAGGTTGCTGGCCCCGGCGGAATTGATCTCTTTGTGCCTCACGCATCTCGATAAATGCCGCCATCTGCTCTTCTGAAAACACCGTCTTGAGCTTGGCGTCCGTCTCATCCCGCAGCGCGGTGACGTCTTCCCGCATCTGCGGGTCACGTCGTCCTTCGTACTCCTTGAAGATGGCTTGCATGCCCTCCACTTGTTCCGCCATGATGGCGCGGAAGGCCTTCTCCTGCTCGGCCGGCAACTCGAGTTGCACGACGACCGTGTCCACGAAGGCCTGCTGGCGCTCCAGCATGGCCGCGCCACGGTTCTGGGCCAGGGCGGGAGACGCTCCCAAGGCCGTGAAGGCCATTACAGCGCCCAGGCTGCGTCGGATGCTCATTGTCGGTACTCCTGAACTCGGAGGTGAATGCGCTGGTGTGAGTGCATCCCATATACGGATGAGGGGGTGCAGGCGTTGACGGGTGAGAGGTGGATGAGCCGCTCTCCCGGAAACCTTTTTCAGGTGTCCGGCGTATAAACTACATTGTAGGCATATGGCTCAACTCAACTGGGGAGATTCCGATGGCAATGGCACATTGGGCTTGGTTGCTACTGGGCGCCTCGATGGCAGCCGGGCAGGCAACCGCGGACGAAGGTAGACGGGGCGGAACCGGTCCGGACTACGCCACGGCGGATACCAGGGCCGTTATCGAGGCATTGGTGGCCGCGCATGGAGGTATGGATGCGTGGCGGGCGGTCGAGTCGATCCGCTTCCGGATGTTCACCAAGGTGTCGGGGTCGGGGAACACCTGGCTGTCGACCGAAACAGTGGAGCCCTCTACCGGCCGTTCTTTCCTCGATTGGCCGGTTCTGAACGCGTCCATCGTCTATGACGGTAAGGAAGTCTGGAGCGTCAACTGGCCGCCGGCGCCACCGCCGGGATTTTTTCCGCGGCTGAGCTACGCGTTCGTATCCCTGCCGTTCCTGACCCAGGATGACGGAGTGGCCCTGGGGCCGGTGGAGCACGGCCGAGTTCCGGGCGACTCCACGGAGTACCTGACGGTTCGCATGACGTACCCGCGGCAGAACGCCAGCATCCCGGGTGACTACTACAAGCTGTTCATCGATCCGGCGAGTCACCGGCTCAAGGCCGTGGAGTTCAACATCACCCACCCGGGAATGATCGCCAACCGCAATCAGGCTCTGGGTCCTATCGTCCATGTATTCGAGGAGTACACCACCGTTGGTGCCCTTACGCTGCCAACGTACTACGTGACTTTCGGGTTCAATCCGCGGAACAAGAACATCAGTAATGCTCTCCACGCGGTGTTTGACGTCAGTGTGGATGGTCCATTCGATGAAGCTCGCATGCAGCGACCCACCCACGCGGTCACGGATGAGCAGACGCTGACATTTTGGGACAGCCGTTAGTGCTGCTGCGGCGATCACGTCTAGTGATGTGTGGACCAGCGACACGACCCCGTCACCGCATGGGCGACGGGGTCGAAGTGTGGGGGCGAGTTGCTACCGCGAGGCAATCTGCCGGAACGGTGTCCACCGGTGTGAGGCCGGGTTCAGGGTGTATGTAGCGCCCGTGCTGGTGTTCGTCAGAAGGAGTCTCGGGGTGGCGCCATCCGATTTGGCGATTGACAGCGTGAAGTCGGGCTCTGTCCATGACCCGCCTCGAGGAAACGTTTCCACGTCATGTGCTTTGGCAAATGGAGCCCAACGCTCGCCACTGCCGACTCGTCTGTAAAGCGCACCTGTCTGCGTGTCGAGCAGAAAGACGCGATCGTCTTCCACCAGCGCGGCGCCGTTATCGACGAAGTAAATTTCATACCTGTCAACACTTCCCGCGTCGACGACATGTTTCTGTGCCGAAACCGAACGGGCGCCTACGGAAAGTGCCAAGGCAACACCACCACCCAACAACAGCTGCGACGCTTTCATGAACGCCTCCCACTTGGAGAAAAGAGATTGTTGTGTCCAGCGCGCGCTGTCATCTATTCATCACGTCGACGGACGCGGGATTCATCCATGCATCACACCGACGGGTATGCTAAGAGACGACCATCGTCAGTCGACGTGCACATCTTTTTGCGTGGTCTACCAATCTGGACACCGGCACGAGAACTGGGACGCCCACAGGGGTTAGAGGTCGGTGTTCGTCACGTCTCGATTCCACCCCTATATTCCGGAGAACGGCTGCCGGCGGGCAGCCGGGGCCGTGAAAATGGGGGAGTGTCATGGATCAGACGCCGGGCGATGTCACCCAGTTGCTCAAGCGAATGGAAAACGGGGACAGTGACGCCGCCGAACAGCTGTTTCCCCTGGTGTACGACCAGCTCAGAGGGACCGCCCGGCGGGCGCTGGCGGGGGAGCGGCCAGGCCACACGCTCCAGGCCACCGAGTTGGTGCATGAGGCCTACTTCAAGCTCCTGGGCTCGGCGCAGGTCGAATGGCAGGGACGGGCTCATTTCGTGGCTATCGCCGCGCGGGCCATGCGCCAGATTCTGGTGGACCACGCCCGTAGGCGCCAGGCCGACAAGCGCGGCGGCGGAGTGCAGCATGTCACTCTGGGAGACGCCCAAGCGGAATTGGCTCTCCCACCTGAATAACTGTTGGCCTTGGATGCCGCGCTCGATCGTCTCCAGGAGCAAGACCCGCGGTTGCGTTCGGTGGTGGAATACCGGTTCTTCGGCGGGTTGACCGAAAAAGAAATTGCCGAAGTGCTGGATCTGACCATCCGAACCGTCCAGCGCGATTGGGTCAAGGCACGCGCCTGGCTGCATCAAGAGATCTACCCCACAGGCGCGTGAATCGGAACAACACTCTATTGCGCCTCGTCTATCAATGATGGCACCTGAATCTCGCTGGTCCCGAGTCGCGGGCCTGTTCGACCGCGCGCTGGAGTATCCCAGCTCCGAAAGGAGCGCCTGGCTCGCCCAGGCCTGTCCCGATGATGCCGGACTCCGGGATGAGGTTCAGC
>JBDHMR010000254.1:0-7087 GCA_039656035.1 Gemmatimonadota bacterium | reverse complement strand
GCACTGCTGATCCGGCCGGCGGCCGCCTCGGCCCAGTTGGTTACCGACGCCGAGCGTGCCGTGCAGGCCAGCGACCCGGCGAAGGCTTCTCAGAGCTATCTGGAACTGGCGCGAAAGGGATTCGCCAAGGACACCAGTTTCTACAACGCCGGTACCACCGCCATCATGGCGGGGGAATTCGAAGCTGCGACGGTCCCCCTGACCTTGGCCGCCAAGTCGGTGGATCCTGAGCTGCGGTTCAGGGCGCTCTACAACCTCGGTACCGCCGCGCTGACGATATCGCGCGCCGATACCGCCCGCGCCGAGGCGTTGCGTGAAGTCGCCGTCCGACATCTCAAGGAGGCGTTGCTGCTCTACCCGGGGTCAGCCGAAGCCAAGTGGAATCTGGAGTTGGCTCTGCGAGCCCAACCACCACCGTCCGATGGCGGCGGTGGTGGTGGGGGACAGAGCGCGCCACCGCCTCCCGCCGGCAACGAGAGCGAACAGGACGCGGAACCGGAACCCAGTCCGGACGGGCTGTCACAAAGCCAGGCCGAACAGATTCTCAATTCCGTCGAGCGGGAAGAGAGAGCGACCAGGGCCAATCAACAGAAACGCCGCAGGGGACGCGGAGCGGGCGGAGGGAAGGACTGGTGATCACGCTCGCCCTCATCCTGGTGGCTGCGCAAGGGGGATCGCCCGAACTGAGCGCGACCGCCGACCGATACAAGCTCATGGTCGGCGAGGAGTTGATCTACACCGTCAAGGCGATCAGTTCCTCCGAGGAATCCATGCGCGTCCAGGTGGGCTCGGTCAATGGTTTCGAAGTCGTGTTTCGCAAGGAGCGCCGCGAAGTGTCGTTCGCTCCAGTCACCCGCACCAGCATTCTGGAATTTCGGCTCAGGGCATTGCGGGCCGGGACGTTTCAGTTGGGGCCGGTGCAGGTGTATCAGGGTGGGGAGGAGGTCACCATTCCCGGTGTTTCCATCGTGGTCAGCGAATCGCGTGGCGCGGTTGCCGCGGCCGTCAATCCGCGGGTAGCCACCCTTCTCAGGCGAGCGAGGCCGCCGTCGCCCAGTGGTGAGGTCGGGCTCACGGTACATCTTTCGGCCGACACTGTCCTGGTGGGACAACAAATCGACGTGGTCACCGCGGCGTGGTTCCCACGGGACCTCCGCCTGCGACTGCGCCGCCCGCCCACGCTACAGCCACCCAGCGTGGACGGGCTGTGGGGCTATCCCCAGCCGGCGCCGGTTGGAATCGCCGCCAGCCGGAGAGTAGGCCGGAACTGGTACGACCTGTTCGTGAGTCATGAGGTGGTCTTCGCGCTTACTCCCGGTACCTTCGTCCTCGAGCCCGCGACTCTCCGCTACAGCGTGCCACTCGCCCTGCAGTTTTTCAGTCAGGAAGAGCGACTTTCGCTTGAGAGCGCAGCACCCGTCGTGGTGGTACTGCCGCTGCCGGCCGACGATCAGCCGCCCGGGTTCCAGGGAGCGGTAGGCAGCGCACTCGAAGCCGCGTGGCACTTGCCCCGGGCCTCCGGCATGGTGGGTGATCCGCTGGAAGTGGAGTTCACCGTTACCGGGTTGGGCAACGTGGCGTTGTGGCCCGATCCCAGCCCCGCGTGGGGTGATGACGTCAGGGTGTACCGCGACCGTGTGGAGGAGCGCCTGGAACCGGACGAGGGTCGCATCGGCGGAAGCAAGACGTTCGCCTATCTGGTGGTTCCGACCGAGCCTGGCATGCTTACCGTCCCCGCGGTGCAGTACCCGTTCTACGATCTCCGGGCGCGCCGGTACCGCGTGCTGGAGGTACCATCGAAGGCGCTCCCGGTTGCGCCGGGCGACGAGTCGTTGGCGGCTCGGGGGCTGCCGCCGTCGCTGCTGACGGGCGGGGCTCAGTCATTCTCGTACCGGCTGGAGAGGCTGCCGTGGATCGTTTGGCTAGTCATCTTCGGAGTGCCCCCGCTCGCGTATCTGGTTTCCCGATTGGTGCCACGAAGGCGCCGGCCGCGCCATGCCACAGTCGTTCCGACCGATCTCCGATCGGCCGAACTCGAATTCGAACGGCTTATCCGGCTGTATGTTCCCGACCTCGAAGAACACGTGGGGAGCGGGTTGGTGTCGGCCCTCGCCGTGGCGGGATTGGAGGATACTACCGCACAGCGGGTCGGTGTCCTCCGGCGTCGGCTCATGCTGGCCCGCTACGGACCGGAGGCCGGGCATGAGGAACAGCGAGCCCTCGTCGCCGAGATCCGCGAGATTGTGGCTCACTTGGCAACTATTCCACGGTCCACTTTGCGTCACCGGGCCGTTGCCGTGGGGGTCGCGGCATTGTTGGCCACGTCGGGTGCCGTCTGGAGTCAGGATGCCTCGCCCAGTGAGATGTACCAGGTGGGCGCGCTGCGGATAGCGGCGAGTGGTTTCCAACGCGAAACTGAGCTGGCGCCAGGCGTGGTGGCTCATTGGTACAATCTGGGCGCGGCACATTACCGACTGGGCCACGACTGGCAGGCCGCCGCCGCCTGGCGCCGCGCCCTGGAGTTGGCACCGCGTAACGGGCACGTCCACCGGGCCCTGGCCCTGGTACCGCCGCCCGATGCTGTATCGGCCCGCCGGCTCACGGTACCGCCGGTGACCGCCGGCGAACTGCTGTTGCTGGCGGTGATGCTCTGGGTACTGGGCTGGGTCGGTTCCATTAGAAGCCGAAGGTTCAAGCGCCGATGGGTCGTGTTGTTGCTGGCCTCGGTTGGAGCGGTTGGTGGGGCCGCAGCGGTAAGCTGGTGGCACCAGCGTCCGCGCGGCATCGTTATGGCGGACGCACCGCTCAGGGTGTCGCCCCACGAACGCGCGCCGGTGGTGGCGCCGACCAGCCCGGGATCGGCTGTGTGGCTGGGACGCCGGCAGGGCCCATGGGTGCTGGTGCAGGCCCCCGGAGGATCGGAAGGCTGGTTGCCGCGGGAGGCCATAGTTACCCCGTAGGGGCTATCTTTCCCGACCACGTTTCACTCCGCCAAGCGAGCGCATGCCCGACACAACCGACCGTCCCGCCCCTGTCTCGACCGGCGCCACCAAGCGCACCATCATCATTCTTCCCGATTCGGTGGCCGATCAGATCGCGGCGGGAGAGGTGGTTGAGCGTCCGGCGTCTGTGGTCAAGGAACTCGTTGAGAACGCCATAGACGCCGGAGCCGAGCGAATTCGGATCGAGTTGGAGGGTGGCGGCCGCACCCGCATCGAAGTGAGCGACGACGGCTGCGGCATGAACCGCGACGATGCGTTGTTGGCCCTCGACCGCCACGCCACCAGCAAGATCAAAGCGGCCACCGATCTCTTCGGGGTAACCACGTTCGGATTTCGCGGCGAGGCGCTGCCGTCGATCGCCTCGGTTGCCCGCTTCGTGTTGACCACGTCCGATGGAGAAGGGGAGGGCACCGAGGTCCGCGTGAACGGCGGCCGTCTCGATCACGTCGGTGCCACGTGGCCCATCCCGAAGTAGGATTCGAAATGAAGGTCGACGGGCGCCCCCGGCTGACGGTTCAACCCGGGCAGACGCTGGAGCAGCGTATCGGGGCGGTGTGGGGTCCCGATCTCCGCCGCACGCTGATTCCGGTGCACGGCGCCCAGGGTGCGTTTCGGATCGACGGTTTGATTCAGCGTCCCGGCGAAGCCAAACCCACCGGCCGCCGGACCCAACTGATGGTCAACGGTCGGCCTTTCCGAGACAACTTCCTCCTGCGCGCCGCCGAAGCGGGATATCGCTCCACTATTCATCCGGGCGACCGTCCCACGATGTTCCTGCAGGTAACCGTGGATGCCGAGCAAGTGGACGTCAACGTTCACCCGGCAAAACTCGAGGTACGGTTCCGTGACCGGATGGGGTTGGAGCGAGTGGTCGAGGACAGCGTGCGGCAGGCGTTGAGCCAATTCGAATCCGCCGTCGAAGTGAGTGATTGGAGGCCGGCTGCGGCACCCGGGCAGCACATGGTGGACGCGGCAACGCTCTTTGGAGACGCCGTTGAGTTGGTCTCTCCGTCCACGTCCGATATGGCGCCGGACCTGGCGGCCTCGGAGGGGCAACCGGCGCCTGGGCTCGACGGTACCGATTTCGAGGTTCCCCTCAGGCAACTTTTCAGCACGTACATTCTCTATCAAGGAAGCGACGGGTTGGTCATCGTCGACCAGCACGCGGCCCACGAGCGGGTGATCTACGAATCCGTCATGGCTCAATTGGGTGGCGCCGAGGCTCCGGCGCAGCACTTGTTGCTGCCGTTGACCGTCGACCTGACCGATGAAGAGCTCGATGTGGTGGAGCGGCACAAGGAGTCATTCAGTACCCTTGGTTTCGACATCGAGCCGTTTGGTGGCCGGACCGTCAAACTCAACACCGTGCCCAATCCGCATCCGCGGTTCGACGCCATGGCCTGCTTCCGGGAACTGGTCGCCGATCTGGCACGCGGCCGGTTTGGTGGCTGGGCCAACCAGTTGGAGCGCTTCGCCGCCACTTACGCTTGCCGGGCAGCGGTGAAGGCGGGACAGGAACTCGACGACCAGGAAATGCGCGCGCTGCTGGGCCAGTTGTTCGCCACCCGCCTCCCGCCCCACGACGTACACGGGCGTGCCACGTTGGTCCGATTACCCCGGGAGGAACTGGAGCGCCGATTTGGCCGTCGGTAGGATCCCGGTCATCGTCGGTCCCACGGCGGTGGGCAAGACCGCCGTGGCTCTGTCCCTCGATCGCCTGTTACCCCTCGAAATCATCTCGGCGGATTCGCGGCAAGTCTATCGGCGGTTGGATATTGGAACGGCCAAACCAACCACCAAGGAACGGCAGCGGGTGGTGCACCACGGTATCGACGTCGTGGACCCGGGGGTTCGTTACAGCGCCGGCCGGTTCGCCAAGTCGGCGCCGGATTGGATCGAAGGCGCCCGGCTTCGAGGGCGTCAGCCGGTGGTCGCGGGCGGCACCGGGCTCTATATTCGCGCCCTGGTGGACGGGCTGTTCGTAGAGCCGGCGCTCGATCCGGCCAGCCGTGCCGAGATTCAGGAGTGGGCTCAAGTGCTCGACGCCCGGGAACTGGTTCGTTGGGCCAGCCGGCTCGACGCCGGGTTTCGTGGTGGCGGTCGCCAGCGGGCCGTCAGGGCTATCGAGTTGGTGTTGTTGACGGGAAAGCCGCTGTCGTACTGGCAGAAAACCGCGCGGGAAACCGGAGCGGTCGAGCCGTGGTACGTGGTCCTGACGGTGCCCCGTCAGGTGCTTCACCAGCGCATCGAACGCCGGGCGCGTGAGATGGTGGAGCGGGGGTTGATCGAAGAGGTCGCCGCAGTGCTGTCCGAGGGACTCGCGCCCCATGCACCGGGCCTCGACGGCATCGGGATGCGCGAAGCGGTGGAGTACCTTCACGGGAAGCGGTCACGCGACTCGGTAGCCGACGCCATCGCCACGAGTACCCGGCGCTACGCCAAGCGGCAAGAGACGTGGTTCCGCCACCAACTGCGCGGGGACCTGTTGGTGTTGGACGCCGTACGACCACCGGACCAATTGGCCCAAGAGATCGCCACTCGTTGGCGGCGCGCAAACGGAGAGTGATAGCACCATGAAGATTGGCATTACCTGCTACCCGACTTACGGCGGTTCCGGGGCGTTGGCCACCGAGCTGGGTCTCGAGCTGGCGGAGCACGGCCACGAGGTTCATTTCATCACCTACGCTTCGCCGTTTCGTCTGCGAGAGTATGTGGAGGGGATCTTCTTCCACGAAGTGGACACCAAGATCAGCCGGTACCCGCTGTTCGAGTACTACCCGTACACCTTGGCGTTGGCGTCGAAGCAGCATGAGGTGGCCTTGCGTGAGAGATTGGACATTCTTCACGTCCACTACGCCATACCGCACGCTACCACAGCGTGGTTGGCCAAGGAGATGCTCGAGCGGGAAGGCCACCCGATCAAGGTCATCACCACGTTGCACGGGACCGACATCACCCTCGTCGGCCAGGAGTCGAGTTTCTACACCATCACCAAATTTTCGATCGAACAGTCGGACATGGTGACGGCGGTGTCGGAGTATCTGCGTGACGAGACCAAGCGTGCCTTCGGGTGCAACAACTGCCAGTTCAAGGTCATTCCCAACTTCGTCAATCTGACGGAATACCAGCCGTGCGCCGAGGGCGACGTCGGGTGCCACGACGGACTGGCGCCCGCGGGACACAAGGTCATCACCCACATGTCGAATTTCCGCGAGGTGAAACGGGTCCGCGATGTGATCAGGATCTTCGCGCGCATCCGGCAAGCCATGCCGGCAACGCTGCTCATGATCGGCGACGGCCCCGACCGGGACGACGCCGAAGCCGAAGCCCGCTTGTTGGGTGTCGAGGACGACGTGCGCTTTCTGGGACGCATCGACACGGTGGCCAACCTGCTGCAGGCTTCCGATTTGTTCCTGCTCCCGTCGCAGGGCGAATCATTCGGCTTGGCCGCCCTGGAGGCCATGGCCTGCGGTTCGCCGGTGGTGGCCAGCCGCGCCGGCGGCCTACCCGAAGTAATCGAGGACGGTGTCACCGGTATTCTCGAGCCGCCGGGGTCGGTTGAGGCGATGGCGCGCAGGGCCATCCAGTTGTTGCACGACGAAAAGCGCTACGACACCATGCGGCGCGCCGCCCTCGAACGCGCCAAAGACTTCAGCGCCGATCTCATCATCCCCCAGTACGAGCGCGCCTACGAAGAGGCGCTGGGATGACACTCCCCTGGTGGCAAGGACTGATCCTTGGCACGGTACAGGGACTGTCGGAGTTTCTCCCGATCTCCAGTTCCGGCCACCTGGTCCTGTCCCAGTGGCTGCTCGGCTACCAATCGCCGGGCGTGTCGTTCGAAGTCCTGCTGCATCTTGCCACGCTGCTGTCGGTGCTGCTGGTGTACTGGCGCCGCGTGGTCTGGTTGGTGAGCGGAATGGCCCGCGGCCAACGCGACGCCTGGCAGTTCGCCGGCCTGCTGGTGCTGGCGTCCATCCCGGCTGCGGTCGCGGGGTTGCTGTTCCGCGACGTATTCGAGGCCCAGTTCGATTCGCCCATGACGGTGGGCATCGATTTCTGGATTACCGCGCTGGTGCTGTGGA
>JBDHMR010000253.1:0-5166 GCA_039656035.1 Gemmatimonadota bacterium | reverse complement strand
TCCTTCTCCAGTGGCCTCAGGACGTTCTGGTCTGCCAAATCCTCATCCTCCAGATGTGGCGGCCAGTTCGGCCGCGTGGTGCGTCGAGGGGAGATAGCCGTAAAGGAACAGCGCTGCAACATCCTCGGCCAACTGCTCCGGGCGGATGGCGCCTCCCGGATGATACCAGGTGTAGATCCAGTTCATCATGCCGAACAACGTGTATCCAGCGACCAGCGGGTTGATGGCCCTGTGGTCCACCTTGGCCAGCAGGGAAGTGAGCAGGTCGACATACCCGCGCTTGCGTTCCCGCACTTGCTGGCGCATCGTGCCTTCCAATTCGTCGTCTTCATGGGACATGACCTTCATCTTGTCCATGTGCCCGGTAAAGAACACCACGTGATACCGGATGAACGCCCGGACCCGGTCCTCGGGGTCGGTGACGGTCTCGAGGGCCGCTACGGCCCCCGCGTGCACCTCGGCGAAGCACTGGTCCTGGATCAGGAACAACAACTCGTGCTTGCTGCGAACGTAATGGTAGATGCCCGCCAGGCTCATCCCCGATGCCCGCGACAGGTCGCGCATCGAAGTGGCGTGGAAGCCCCGCTCGGCGAATATCGCCGTGGCGGTGGTTACCAGGTGTTGGAGCCGGTCATCGCTGGATGTCATTGTCCGTCCGAACGTTCGTTCGGGAGTAACCTAGCCACCACGGCCCTGGTGGTCAACTCGCTTAACGATAGGCGCTTCCGGACGTCTACCTGGTATTGATGGGTCCCCAACTCGAGTCCGGCTCTCCGAGCGACGCTGAACTCGCGGCGGCATACCGAGCCGGCGACGAGCGCGCCGCCACCGAGTTGGTCACCCGCCACACGCGGGCGGTGGTGAGATTTCTCTATGGCGCCGGGGCCTCCGAGGCCGAGGTGGACGATCTGACGCAGGAGGCCTTCATCAAGGCCTTCCGCAAGCTGGACAGCTGGCGAGGCGATGCCGCTTTTCGCAGTTGGCTGCTGACCATCGCCGGCAACATCCTCAAGGACGAGTTCCGCAAGAGAAAGGGCCGGAGGATGGTTGCGCTGGAGGATCGAGAGTTGCCCGACCGGGCCGATCCCCACGGTGAGCTGGCCGCCGGCGAAGCGGAGGACAGGATACGGGAAGGGCTCTCCCAGCTGCCCAGGCTGCAACGGGAGGTGTTTCTCCTGCGAGTGCAGCAGGGAGCCGACTACTCTGAGATCGCGCGGGCGCTGGACACCACGCCGGGGGCGGCCAGAGTACATTATCACCATGCCGTGAAGCGGTTGAAGGAGCGGTTGCTATGACGGTAGAACAATGCAATGTCCTGAGTGACCGGATACCCGACGTGGCTTCGGGCAGCGCTCAGTGGAGTACCGAGGAGCAGGATCACCTCGCCTCCTGTCGAGAGTGCGCCCTCGAGTGGCAATTGGTCCAACGTGCTGGGGTATTGGGAGACCGGATCGCCGCCGCGGTGGATCCTGAGGCCATGGCGGCCACAGTGGTCGGCCGGCTCCAGCGTGAGGAGCGGGTGTTGCCCGTTTGGCGATTCCGACCCCGCCGCGGACCCGGCCGCGGATGTCGTCTGGTTGGTTCCCGAACTCGACAGCCTGGAGACGACGGAACTCATGTCGGTACTGGCCAGCTTCGATCCCGCTACGCCGGACGAGGTGCTGATGGTACCGTTCATCGATGATCTCGAGGACCAGGAACTGGAGCAGGTGCTTCAGGCATGGGAGGGATGACCGTGAAGATTTTCAGGAACGCTTCGGCCTTGGGCCTGTTGGCGCTGTTGCTGCTGGCTCCCTCCCTCGCCGGCCAGGAGGGGCAGGACCGCCCCACCCGTCAGCAACTCATGCGGCAGATCGAACAACGGTTCATGGCGCAGGCAACCGAACAAATGGGCCTGGACGCCGAGCAGGCCGAACGGCTGCGATCGACTGTGACCCACTTCGCCATCGAGCGGCGATTGCTGGAGCAGCGGGAGCGAGACGTCAAACGGGGACTGAATAGCCAGCTCCGCCCCGGCGTCGCGGCCGATCAGGATAGCCTGGTGGTTCTTCTGGACGCGTTGACCGAGACCCGCATGTCCTACATCCAGAGCTTCAAGGACGAACTGGCCGAGATGACGGAATTCCTCGATCCGGTCCAGCGAGCCCAGTACGTCATGCTGCGCGAGCGGTTGCTGGAGCAGATTCGACGCGCCCAGGCCGCCAGGCAGCGCCAGGGTGGGGCAGCGCCGGGGGGGCGGCAGCCGGATCTATAGAAGGCGGACAGGCGGACAGGCGGACAGGCGGTCAGCGGTGCCGCCTACGCCCTACGCCCCACGCCCCACCGCGTACCGCCATACCGCCCTACCGCCATTCCTATTACAATCCGATACTAGTCCAGCGGCTCAATGCCGCGACCCTCCTACTCCAAGGGACTGAGATGAAGTCGCTGCTGGCGGCCCTTCTTTTTGTGTGCGTTACCGTCTTGCCTGTTGCCGCGCAGGACATGGTTTATCGTATACCGATCACCGGTGTCATCGAACTCGGCTTGGCGCCGTTCGTGGCTCGGGCGGTCGGGGAGGCGGAAGCGGCTGGGGCTGTCGCTATAATTCTCGATCTCGATACCCCGGGCGGGCGTATCGACGCGGCGGAGCAGATAGCCGACGCGGTTCGCCGAACCGATCTCCCTGTTTACGCGTTCGTCAATCCGCGGGCCTACAGTGCGGGCGCCCTCATCGCGCTCGCCAGTGATGGCATCTACATGCGCTCCGGCGCGGTCATCGGCGCCGCCACGCCGGTCGACGGGCAGGGCACCAAGGCGTCGGAGAAGATCGTCTCGGCCATGCGGGCCGAGTTCAGGGCGCTGGCGGAGGAGCACGGGCTCGATCCCACGGTGGCGGAGGCCATGGTGGACGAGTCGATCGCCATACCCGGTGTGGTGGAAGAAGGGCAGTTGCTCACGCTGAGCACCGAGGAGGCGGTCGAGTTGGGTTTCGCCCGGGCTCAGGTGTCGGACGAGGCCGATCTCCTTACCCGGGTCGGCCTTGCCGAGGCCGTGGTGGTCCAGCCGGGAATCAACTGGGCCGAGCGGTTGGTGCGGTTCCTGACGAGCCCGCTGGTGCAACCGCTCCTGCTGTCATTGGGAATGTTGGGTCTGGTGTTCGAGATCAAGTCGGGTGGCTTCGGCTTGGGTGGCGTGGTTAGTCTCGGCGCCCTCGGGTTGTTCTTCGGTTCCAACCTGTTGCTGGGATTGGCCGGCATGGAAGAAATCCTCCTGCTCGCAGCCGCGATGGTTGCCCTCGGCGTCGAAGTGTTCGTTCTGCCGGGATTCGGTGTTGCCGGGGTGCTGGGCCTGTTGTTGCTGGGCGCGGCCTTCGTCCTGGCCATGGTGGGCAACGTCCCCACCATGGCGGACTTCACCCAGGCGATCGCCGTGGTCGGAGCCAGCGTGGTGATTACCGTTGCCGTGGCATACGCCTGGCTGCGGCACCTCCCGTCGAGCAACCGGTTCAAGGGCCTGCTGTTGAAGAAGGGACTCGACAAGGAGACCGGTTTCGTCTCGGCGCCGGAACGCAACGACTTGGTCGGTTTGGTGGGCACGGCGCTCACCGACCTCCGGCCGGCGGGCACGATCGTCATTGGTGAGGAGCGGATCACGCGGTAACGGAAGGGGAATTCCTGTCGCAGGGCCAGCAGGTCAAGGTCATGCGCTCCGACGGGTACCGACACGTGGTGCGGTCCGTCGACAACGACACTTAGAGTATCAACGAGAGGCTATTGTGGAAGACATCGGACAACTCGGTCCAGCGCTGTTCTTCATGCTGGTGGTATTCGGCATCATCTTTCTGGTCACGTTCTTCCGGTTCGTGCCGATTGGTCTGTGGATCACGGCCCTGGCGTCGGGGGTCAAGGTTTCGCTCATGCAGCTGGTCGGCATGCGGTTCAGGAAGGTGGTCCCGTCGGCCATCGTGAATCCGCTCATTGCCGGGGAGAAGGCCGGAATTTCATTGCCGGTAGATGCTCTGGAGGGGCACTACCTGGCCGGTGGTAACGTGAGCCGCGTGGTGAACGCCCTCATCTCCGCGGACAAGGCGGGAATTACCCTCGACCTCAAGCAGGCCACAGCCATCGACCTCGCCGGGCGCGACGTGTTCGAAGCGGTGCAGGTGAGCGTCAATCCCAAAGTCATCACCACCCCCAAGGTGGCGGCCATGGCCAAGGACGGCATTCAGTTGCTGGCGGTGGCGCGCGTTACCGTGCGGGCCAACATCAACCGGCTGGTGGGTGGCGCCGGCGAGGAGACCATTCTGGCCCGGGTCGGCGAAGGAATCGTGAGTACCATCGGCTCGGCCGAATCGCACAAGCGCGTGTTGGAGAACCCCGACGCCATCTCTCAGACCGTGCTGGCCAAGGGCCTGGATTCCGGTACGGCGTTCGAGATCCTGTCGATTGACGTGGCCGACGTCGACGTGGGCAAGAACATCGGGGCGGAGTTGCAGACCGATCAGGCCGAGGCCGACAAGCGCATTGCCCAGGCCAAGGCCGAGGAGAGACGCGCTCTGGCGGTGGCCAAGGAGCAAGAGTTCATCGCGGAGGCCCAGCAGCAGCGTGCCAAGGTGATCGAAGCCGAAGCGGAAATACCGCGAGCCATAGCAGAAGCATTCCGCTCGGGCAATCTGGGCATCATGGACTACCAGAAATACCGCAACATTCAGGCTGACACCTCCATGCGCAACAACATCGCCGGCAAGAGCGACAAGCAGGCGGGAACCGACTAGTCGATGGACAACTTTGGCGGTATAGCCATCCTGGTCCTGATATGGATCGTCGGGGCTGTCTTCGACAAGAAGAAGAAGGAGGAGAAACGGCGCAGGCAGATGGCCCAGCAGGGTCTGCCGCCATCCATCGAGGTCGAATCGGTCAGCGCCGAGCCGCGGGAGCGGCTGCCCGATGCCTCGCAACGCGAGGGCAGCAAGCTCGAGCAAGTGTTGCGGCAGTTGAACCCCGAGTTTGCGGCACTGGCCGATCAGGCGTTGGCCCAGTCACGCCAACAGCCGCCAGCCGAACCCGAAGTAATGGTGCGGCGGCCGGTGGAACCGGTCCTGGCCGCCCCCGAGGACAAGGACGACTTCATGGCCAAGGCCGAGCGTGCCATCGCTCGGCGGCTCGAGGTGGCAGAGGAATACAG
>JBDHMR010000252.1:0-3949 GCA_039656035.1 Gemmatimonadota bacterium | reverse complement strand
GACACCTGTTCCCTCGCTCCCTGCTCCCCGCTTCCTACGCCCAACGCCCCACGTCCTACGTACAACGCACAACGCACGATTTTTTCAGTCCATCACAAACGCCACATAGTACCGCCGCCCCCGTCGGTTCACGTGGAACACGGCCACGTCTCCCGATCGCAGCCCCCCAACCGCCCTCTTGAGCGCCCCTATCGTTCGCGCTTCTTCGCCGTTGACCGAATAGATGACGTCACCGGGATGGAGGCCATCTCGCCGCTGTGGCGCGCCTGGAGCTTGGGCCGCCACCAGCGCCTGGAGCTTGGGCCGCCACCACCAGGCCCACCGGATCGCTCAGCCACGGTAGCGCCGACGCCAGCGTCCGGTCGAGCTTGATCACTAGAACGCCGAGTTGTTCGATTAGGTTCTCCTCCTGGTTGACCATGTCAGCCAGTCGCGACGGATCATCGGCCCGCTCGGCCACCGTGACGCTTATCGTCAACCGCTCGAGGCCGCGGCGCACTTCGAGCGACACCGGTTGGCCGATCGGCTTGCGGTACAGGTTGACGTCGAACTGCCGCCCGTTCTCCATCGGCTTGCCGTTGAGTGAAACCACGATGTCTCCCGGTTGCAGGCCCGCCCGTTGGCCCGAGCCGCCCTCGAACACATCGGCAATGATCACGCCCCACTCGAGCACCAGCCGAAGCCCCTGGGCAATGTTCGGTGTAATCGTCTGGGCGAAAACGCCGATTTGCCCGCGACGCACCCGGCCATGATCGCGAATCTCCTCCGCGACATAGCGGACGATGTTGCTGGGGGCGGCGAACCCGAGGCCCTCGCTGCCGCCGGACTGAGACAGAATCAATGTGTTGATGCCGACCACCTGTCCCTCGGTATTGACGAGTGGCCCGCCGCTATTACCTGGATTCACCGGAGCATCGGTCTGGATGTACACCATGCGATCATCAGGATTGAGCTGCCTCCCGACGGCGCTCACTATCCCCATGGTCACTGAATTCTGCAGGCCAAGTGGCGCTCCAAAAGCCAGTACGATCTCGCCGGCGCGGAGTTCATCCGAATCGCCGAACTCGAGGTAGAAGTGGTCGGCCACCTCGACCTTGAGGACAGCCAGGTCGGTCTCCACGTCAACGCCGACGAGCGTGCCTGACAGTCGGAGACCAACAGGCTTGAGAATGGACGAGGAGCCGGCCCCCTTCACCGCAGGTTCCGACAGCAGAACCTCTATGCTGCGGGCGCCTTCGACCACATGCGCGTTGGTCACGATGTAGCCGTCGGCCGATATCAACACCCCCGACCCGCTGCGTTCCCCTATCGAGAGCACAGCCCCCTGTCTGGGATTGGGGGCACCATACCCAACCGTGAACACCTGAACGATACCCGGAATCACCCGTTCGGTGAGTCCCTCAAACGAATGACTCAGGTCGCTCAACGACTGGCCATGCAGCGCTCCAGGATAGACCACCTGGATGGCAACGGTGAAGGTCAGGAAGAGCGTGAAGAGACGGCGGAACTTACGCATTAGAAAATTCCTCGGACAATCGTTTGGTTCAGAGTGCGGATGCAACCGGCAACGGTTCACCATCAGGCAACATGTCTGCTAGATGGGCTTGCCACCACCGGCCGGCGCGTTCATCCGTCCACGATTCCTGCAAGGGACAGGCAGCCAGTTGCCGGGCAAGTTCGTTGGCATCACTGGGCCGGTCCTCAGGCTTCTTGGCAAGACACGCCATTACTATGGCGTCCAGTTCATGCGGTATGTGCTGTTCGCTCCGAGAAGACGGAGGCTCCGGTGTATCGTTGACGTGTTTCATCAACATCGCCACCGCGTTCACGGCATCGAACACAAGCCGACCTGTCAGCATCCAGTACATCACGCACCCTAGAGCGTATATGTCGATGCGCGGGCCCACCGACCCGCCTTCTTCAATCATCTCCGGAGCCATGAAAGCCGGAGTTCCTGTCGTCAATTCAGGAGACGTCAGGTGGGTAACGTCTCTACCCGGAAGACTCTCCGCCTTAACCAGTCCGAAATCCAGCACCTTGATGAAATCAACCTCGAGTCCCATGCGGCAGGTGTGGATGTTGGAAGGCTTGATGTCACGGTGAATCATGCCCCTGTGGTGGGCCTCCGCCAGCGATTGGCACGCCTGGATCGTCAGGTATACTACGCGATCCGCTGGCAACGGACCGAACCGGTTGATCAGCGACTCCAAATCCATTCCCTCGAGAAGTTCCATGACGAAGTAGAACGACCCCTCGTTGGTGACGCCGAAGTCGTACAGTTCGATCGTGTGGGGCGAGCGCAGCGTGGCTACCACTTCCGCCTCGCGGCGAAAGCGGCTCAAAGTGACTTGGGCCTCGCGAGACGTTCCCAAAAGATCAGGACGGATCAGCTTGATGGCCGCCGGCCGGGCAAGCAAACGGTGCCTTGCCCGGTAGACCTCGCCCATGCCACCCTTGCCGATGACGTTTTCCAACCGGTAGCTCCCCAGTTCCCTGGCTTGGCGAACCTGCCTCCCCAGACGGCCGATGATCCGGGCAGGGAGCATGGCCAGGACGGCACAGAGATAGTTGGGCCAGAAGGCGGTAAACAGCTCGAAACCGGTCGCCGAGACAGGAACACCCCTCATCGAGGCAAACAACACGCCCAGCGGGTCCATGGACGCGGCCGCCAGTCCTGCCGCCAGGATCTTCCCCGGCGTGTTGGGCGCAATGGTCGGGTACACCAGGATGATGATACAAATCCAGGAAATCGTGGGACCGGTTCGGCCCTCGATGGGGATCCACTGATTCCAGCCGGCGATGATCGCCGACGTCAGCACCATGAACACCAAGCCCATGTCGAGCAGCAACACCGGGCGGTGGCTCAGCTTGCCGGCCAGGACCATCATGATGAGCGACAGCAACACACCGGCGCTGGCGAAGTAGGCTCCCGGGACCGGCCAGTGCTCTTGCATGTAGACCGGCATGGCGTCGAGAAAGAAGCTTTGGCCGACCAACTGAATCAGGATTCCCGTCAGCCACAGACCGGCGAATACCAGGGCTGCGGTGCCCACCCGTCTGCACGACTGGGACAGAAGATCAGGTGGCAGCTGGGCTCCGGCCGGCACCGGCGAGGCGCCCTCGGCCGGGGTCGTGAAATCGCGGGCGATTACACGATCGAGGCTCATGCCGCCGCGGCCCTATGGGTGGAGGACATGCCTTAAAGGGACGCCGGTCCGGCGCGTTGCGCAAGCGACCGGCTCACCCGGGTCACGTGGTGGTGCTGGGCACACGAGCGAGCACGTCTACCTCGAGCGTGGGCGCCATCGACAACGGGTCCACACAATCCGGCGACCGGCAGTCGGTGGATGACTCTGCCCACCACACCGCCGCCTCCTGTTGAGTCCACGTCCCGATGGGAGACTGGTAGCCCGAACTCAGCGCCTCCAGCAGCGCGCCGGCATCAGCCGGCCGGTCAGCCGGGTCCTTGGCCAGACATTGCAGGATCAGGCCCTGCAGGTAGGGATCGAGCGAGCGACCCAGGCGCTCGGAGGGATCCTCCGGTGCATCGTTAACCTGCTTGCCAAGGACTTCAATGGCACTGGTACCGGAAAACACGAACGACCCCGTGAGCAGAAAATAGCCCACCGCTCCGACCGCGTAGAGGTCCGATCGGGCATCGATGGCGTCGGGGTGTTGAATTGATTCCGGTGCCAGGAAGTGCGGTGTCCCGGGGACCGTGTTCATAGCCGTGACGTTCTGGTCGCCGCTGGTGATGTCCTTGACCAACCCGAAATCGAGCACCTTTACCACGTCATACATCCCTCCGCGCTCGAGCACCATGATGTTGGCCGGCTTGATGTCACGGTGAATCATCCCGCGTGCGTGTGCTTCGGCCAACGACGAACAAATCTGCCGAAGAATGTGCACCACGCGGCGCTCCGGCTGGGGCCCGTCATGCAGCACCAGG
>JBDHMR010000251.1:0-3664 GCA_039656035.1 Gemmatimonadota bacterium | reverse complement strand
CCAGGCATCGAGGTGTTGCTGTCCGACAGCCTTCACCTGGTGGCCGGGCGCCGAATCGGCTTGGTCAGCAATCACGCCGGCGTTGATGCCGAGGGCGTGCACGATGTCGAGCGCCTGCGATCTGCCGGCATCGACATCGAAGCTCTGTTCAGTCCCGAGCACGGGTTCCGCGGCGCCGCGGCCCCGGGAGAAGCCGTCGATCATACTGTCGACAGCGCCACCGGCCTTCCAATCTATAGCCTCTACGGCCAGACGTCGTCCCCCACTCCGGAAATGCTGGCTGGCATTGACGTCATGGTGGTCGATTTGCCCGACGCAGGGGCTCGATATTTCACCTACATCACCACGACCGCCGCCGTCATGCGTGCGGCTGGCGCGGCTGGCATTCCCGTGCTGGTGCTCGATCGGCCCAATCCCATCGGCGGGCGCCGCCAGGGGAATATCAACGGTCCCGACCAGCGATCGTCAGTGGGGCTTCTGTCGGTACCGATGCGACACGGACTGACCATCGGTGAGCAAGCGCTGGTGGCCCGTGAAGAACTTGAGATTGATGTCGATATAACGGTGGTCCCGGTAGACGGCTGGGATCGATCGATGGCTTTCGACCAGACGGGGCTGCCGTTCATCCGCCCCAGTCCCAATCTCCCAACGCTCGAGAGTCTGTTCCACTATCCTGGGTTGTGCCTGTTCGAAGGCACAGCCTTGTCGGTCGGCCGCGGCAGTGGGGCGCCGTTTGAACAAATCGGCGCTCCCTGGCTCGATACGGCCGCAGTGTTGAACGCTGTACGCGCCGCTGAACTTCCCGGGGTTGTCTTTGAGGGAGTCGTGTTTACTCCCATGGACCCCGGCGACGGCAAGTTTTCCGGCCGAAGCGTGCTGGGGATCCGCTTGCGCGTCACCGATCGTTCCACCTACGACCCCACGGTGACGGCGGTACACCTTCTTGCCGCCGTGTGGCAAAGTCACGGCGACGACATCGGCTGGTACCAGGCCCACTTCGACCGCTTGGCGGGCGGCCCTGCGCTGCGGGAGGCGGTAGCTGGGCGAGAGAATGCCAATACCATAGTGTCGGCCTGGCCCGGGCCTCTGGAACGGTTCGACGCTCAGGTGGAGCCCTACCTGATCTACCGGCCCTAATTGCCCTTCCTCCCGGTGAGGGTTATCCTTTCGGCCCGAATTCCGAGAGGCAGAACCCGTTGGGAGAACCACGGTTGCATAGAATGGCCCCCCGATGAAACTCGTTCCTCCTGGCCTGGAACGGGTGTTCTTCGCCATTGTCGATCCGCTCATCGGTGGTTTGGTGAGGATGGGGGTCCGGCCGAACACCATCACCACCATCGGTCTCGGATTCGTGATCGCCTCGGCCGTGGCCTTCGGCATGGGATCGATCCGGCTGGGCGGGCTCCTCCTGCTCCTGAGCGGGGTGGTCGACACGTTCGACGGTGCCGTGGCGCGCCGCACCGGCGCAACCTCCAAATTCGGTGCGTTCTACGATTCCACCCTGGACCGCATCGGCGACGGGGCCACCTTCATCGGCATCGGCCTGTTCTTCATGACCGCGCCCGACATCGCCTACCGGAATGTCGCCGTCGTCTTGTGCATGGTGGCGATCCTGACCTCTCTGGTAGTGTCGTACACGCGGGCGCGGGCCGAAGGTCTGGGGCTGGAGTGCCGGGTGGGAATCGCCCAACGGGCCGAGCGAATCGTTGGCATCGGCGGCGCCGCGCTCATCGTTGGAGCCGGTCCCGGGGGGTTGGTGCTGTCCTCCATCGTGGCTGTGTTGTCGCTGCTGTCGGCCATCACCATCGGGCAGCGGATAGTCCATATCTATTCCATTACTGAAGGCGCCCAGGCTCGTCGCGGAAATGACGACGCTTCCGGGGCGCTCGATACCATCGCGAAAGGATCATAGCCGTGTCACCTGCTAATGCTCGCCCAATCGAGCCGGCTACCGGGAAGCTGGGAATCATGTGTGTCGGCCTCGGCGCCGTCACCACCACGTTCATTGCCGGTGTGGAGTTGATTCGCCGGGGGATGGCCAAGCCAATCGGATCGCTCACCCAGATGGGGACCATCCGTCTGGGCAAGCGAACCGAATCGCGGGTGCCCATGATCAAGGATTTCGCACCGCTCGCTACCCTCGACGACCTCGTCATCGGGGCCTGGGATCCGCTGCCGGCCAACGCCTATGAAGCGGCCCTGCACTGCGGAGTCCTGAACCGGTGGGAGCATCTCGACCCGATCAAGGACGTGCTCGAGGCGATCACTCCCATCCCGGCGGTGTTCAGCGACGAGTACGTCAAGAACCTGGAAGGGATCAACGTCAAGTCTGCCGCGACCAAGCGGGAACTCGCCGAGGCCCTGCGGCAGGACATTCGGGATTTCAAGGACGCCAACGGGTGCGACCGCATCGTAGTAGTGTGGTCCGCCTCCACCGAGGTGTTCATTGCCCCCGGTCCGGTGCACCAGACGATCGAGGCGTTCGAGAAGGGGATGGACGATAACGACTCGGAAATCTCCCCGGCCATGCTCTACGCCTACGCGGCCATCATGGAGGGCGTCCCCTTCGCCAACGGCGCCCCCAACCTGGCCGTCGACGCACCAGCGTTGGCCAACCTCGCAGCGGAGCGTGGCGTGCCCATTTGTGGCAAGGATTACAAGACAGGTCAGACGATGATCAAGACTGTCTTGGCTCCCATGTTCAAGGCACGTTTGCTGGGAGTAGCCGGCTGGTTCTCGACCAACATTCTGGGTAATCGCGACGGTGAAGTGCTCGATGATCCTGAGTCGTTCAAGACCAAGGAAGAATCGAAGCTGGGCGTGCTGGAACACATTCTCCAGCCCGACAAGTACGAGGATCTGTACGCTAACATGTACCACAAGGTCCGTATCAACTACTACCCGCCGCGCGCCGACAACAAGGAAGGGTGGGACAACATCGACATCTTCGGGTGGCTGGGCTACCCGATGCAGATCAAGGTCGATTTCCTGTGTCGCGACTCCATTCTGGCCGCGCCGTTGATGCTCGACCTGGCGCTGTTCAACGACTTGGCCAAGCGGGCCGGCATGGGGGGCGTTCAGGAGTGGCTGTCGTTCTACTTCAAGAGTCCCCAGACGGTGCCCGGACTCTATCCCGAGCACGATCTTTTCATCCAGCTAACCAAGCTCAAGAACACCCTGCGCTATCTGATGGGTGAGGAACAGATCACCCACCTCGGCATCGAGTACGGCGAGAAGAAGTAGGCATGAAATATTTCCACCGTACGTCAGTCAGTCCTGACGATGTCATCGAAGCCGCCACCCGGTTCTTTGGGGCCAAGCTGACCCCGGCCGCCGAGGAACCGCGCGGGCGAGAGTTTGCCGGCTCCATTGGCCGGGTCGCCGTCCACGTCGAGGCCGAAGGCGGTCACTACACCAGGGTGGAGGTTCGGACCGACCAGGTGGGCGAGAGTGAAGCGGACAAGATGGCCAAGCGGTTCCTGGCCGAGGTACACACTCTCGCTGAACCCCGCCACAGCATCCGCGGCGCCTACTAGACAACCGATCCACCCAGTCCCCCTGACATGGCCAAGCGATCCGGCATTTTTGAAACGCTGACCCACGCCCTCAGGCACCCGCCGGAGGCGTGGATGCCCGCCCGGATGATGGCCCTCCGGGCGTTGCG
>JBDHMR010000250.1:0-3671 GCA_039656035.1 Gemmatimonadota bacterium | reverse complement strand
GGGGATCCGGGTCGTCGCCACGGCCAAGGCCGTCGGCAGAACCGGCGTGGAGATGGAGGCCCTGACGGCGGTAGCGGTCGCCTGTTTGACCGTATACGACATGGTCAAGGCCATTGACCGGTCCATGAGCATCGGCGACATCCGCCTGCTCGAGAAGACCGGCGGAACGCACGGAGACTGGCGCCGGTCGGAACAGGCGCCGGAAACGATAGGAGGAGGGACGTCATGAGACGGACCGCAATACATACCGGTCATGCCAAGACCCAGCGCCTGATGGTGCGGGGAGGCTTGTTGGTGGCCGCGGTGCTCGTCGTCGGTGGCCTGGCAGGTCGCGCCGACCGCGCACGGGCAAGCAACGAGGGTACCTTCACATCCGGTACCATGACCCCAGCGGAAAGCCGGACTGTCTGGGATTCGCTGGAAACGCTCAGGGGAGAGTTGGCCGTCAGGGATCTGATGGTCGACCGCGCCAATGCGGTCATGAACTACTCTGCCATGTACCAGATTCCATCCGACCTGAGCGCGGCCATCTACGACATCGCGCTGGCGGAAGGCATCAATCCGGCCATCGGTTTTCGGCTGGTCCAGATCGAGAGCAGCTTCGACCCCCGAGCCAAGAGCCGGGTAGGCGCCATCGGCTACACCCAGCTCATGCCGGCCACAGCCCGATTCTTCATGCCCGAGATCGACGAGACACTCCTCTACGATCGCGACATCAATCTCCGAGTCGGATTCCGCTTTCTCCATCAGCTGATGAACCGGTTCGACGACAACCTGCACTACGCCCTCCTGGCCTACAACCGCGGCCCCACCACGGTCCGCGAAATCCTGGCCCAGGGCGGCAACCCCGCCAACGGCTACGCAGAAAAAATAGTCGGCAAGTAACGGAGGGGGCAGGAACACAAAGAAGGCGACGGCCCATGGCCGTCGCCTTCTTTGCGTTCCCGAATGGTGATTCCTGATTCTTGATTTGTGAGTTGGCAACCCTGCCCGCCCGACCGCCCGACCGCCTTACCGCCCTCCCACCCTACCGCCCCCTCACCCTCAACGTCTGCCCCGGCCGTATCACATCCCCACTCAACCCATTCCACTGCCGCAACTGCGATTGTGAAATACCATACCGGCGAGAGATCAACCAGATCGAGTCGCCACTGCGAACCGTGTGGTAGGCCACGCTTGGCCGATTGGGGTTGCCCTGCATCGCCAGGCGTACCTCCCGGGACGGGATGCCGCCGGTCGGGATGATCAGTTTGTATCCGATCCTGAGAGTCCGTGGTTTGACCCCGGGATTGGCCAGCTGCAGATCACGCAACGAAACCCGGTAGCGCTGGCCGATGTGCCCCATGGTGTCGCCGTTCTTGACTACGTGAACCAGGTAGGTAACCCGCTGGCTGGCGGGCAGGACCGCGAACCGGGCGGCCGCCGAATCTCCGATGCCGACCGGGACCCGAACCGTGGCCTGTTCTCCGGGCGGCGTAGCCAGCCTGATGTACTGGGGATTCAGGGTGCGAATGGTTCGCAGGTCGGTATCGGCCAGTTTGGCGATCACGTCCAGCCCCGTCGCATCGGGGACGACGAGCGAATCGTAGGCGAACGGCTCGATGCCTTCCGGAACGGTGAACCCGTACCGCTCCGGCTCCTTGGCGATCAGCGCAGCGGCAATGAGCTTGGGAACGTAGTCCTTGGTTTCCCTCACCAGGTACCGGGTCTGGTAGAGTTCGAAGAAAGTTGAGTCGCTGAGGTATTCCGGATCCCGCTGATACTCGGGCAACCGTTTGAGCCCACGGCTGACCCGGCCGGCGCCGGCGTTGTAGGCGGCAGCCGCCAGGAACAGCGACCCGAACCGGTCTCGCAGGTCCGCCAGGTGGCGCGCTGCCGCGTCGGTCGCCTTGTACGGGTCGCGACGCTCATCGATCCAGTAGTCCACCCTGAGGCCGTACATGCGGCCGGTTGCCCTCATGAACTGCCACATGCCCACTGCCCTGGATCGGCTCACAGCCGTATTGGAATATCCGCTTTCGATCATCGCCAGGTAAACCATGTCGCTCGGGATGTCGTTGGCGACCATGCTGTCACGAATCATCGACTCGTACTTTGGCAGCCGAGTCAGCCAGATGGCGAAGCGGTCCCGGGCTTTCCCCTGGAAGAAATCGAGGTAGTACCGCACCCGGTGATGGTCGATGAAGGGCTGGACTCCGATGTCCCAGGTAACCGTGGAGGTCATCGCGTCCGGGCCACCGCCACCTCCCCGGGCCGCATAGTCAGGTGACGAGGGATCAAATCTGCTGGCAGCGAGGAACTCCAGGACCTCGGCGTCGGCCGCCGAATCGGAGACGACGTCCCGGTCGCCTGCAATGGCGGTGGCCGGGGCCACGGTTTCCTCGGGAACGGCCGGTGCTACCGGTTCGCTGGTCGTCGAGGAGCCGGCGGCGCAACCGACGCCAGCCAGAACCAACATGAGGGGGGACAGCTTTGGGGTCACCAACAAATCCTCGTTCATCTGCGGACGGTCACAATCGGCGAGGTTCGTGCCACTTGCTCTCGTCCGAGTTCCTCACTCCTAACTACATATCGAATAGCGATTTATGGCTCATGAGCTCGGCCAGATACGGCTCTGTTCCCAGCTGTGGCTTGCGAAGCGCGGCAATTCGCCGTGGGGAGCCGTGTTCCCCGACCACTCGGCCTTATCGCGTATCCACCAGATTGCCCATCAGCCTATTAGTAGCGTTCATGACCGCCAGGGCAGCCGCGCGGGCCAGGTCCTTCTCGGTCAGCACCGATCCTACGATCCGCCGCCGGCTGTCGGAACCGTGAATGGCCAGTGATACGATGACGACAACGGAGTCGAAGGCCCGCACAGCCTTTACTCCGAGCAGGTCGAATTTGATCTTGCCCTCGACGGCCTCGGTGAGAGCGGTCAAACAGGCCTGTGCCGAACAGCGCAACTCGCCCTCGGGTGAGGTAAGCCCCTCGCACACTCCCTCGAATCGCTCCTCTCCCTGCCACGACAGGATCACTCGAGCCTTGCACTGGCCCGTGGGCAGCCGATCCATGGTGAAATCGGCAAACCTCAGGCGCTCAGGAGGCGTTTGGGGAGCGGGGGGGGACGGTGACATGGTGACGCGGCCTCAGAGGGCCAGAGGCATCAGATCCGGACGGCTACGCCCGGTCGAAGTGGACCTCGAGCTGCCGGGTAGGATCTTCCAATCGTCGGACGACGTCAACTTCCAACCTGGGTCGGCCGCCTTCATCAACCTGGGCCGCCACTACTATGACCAAGCCATCGGCAAGTTCGATCTTTACCTGACGGAGATCAGATCGCATCGACGCATCGACGACGGACCTGCCGTGGAGCTGCAACAGCGCCTCGGAGACGCGCCGAAGGTCATGCAACGGGACGTTGGTCATTCAGATCTCAGCTAATGTGTTCGGCCAGAAGGGCCGCGAGACGATCGGTGGAGAGCCGGTCAGCTTCGGCGAACAGACAAGACTTGGAGTCCGATTCGAGTGGGTAGGGCGCCCAGACCGAAGTACCATCCGGCCCTGCTGATCGAAAAGACAGCACCAAGTGATAGTAGGTAGTTTGAGCCCGCCGCTCGACCGCGGGGGACACGTGCCATTCGGTGTCTGCAAACTCCACTACGCGCCATGCCATGGGCGTTCTCCGGCGA
>JBDHMR010000249.1:0-3674 GCA_039656035.1 Gemmatimonadota bacterium | reverse complement strand
GGACCATGCGGTATATGAGAGAGAAAATGGGGCGTTCGTAACGACGGATCAGCTCGCGGTAGGCGGCCTCCCGGCCCTGCCGGGCATCGAGCACGACCTGCTGGTCGGTGGCGTCAACATAGTTCACCCGACCCTCAGTCACTCAGGCCGCTCCCGCTTGCGGGGGCCGAACGCCTTGGGGTACATTGGGCTCCTATGTTAGCCTCGGACACGAAGTTACCGGTATCGGGCGGGGCGGAGAAGCGGTCGTACGTCAAGGCCATGTTCAGTGCCATCGCCCCGCGGTACGATCTGCTGAACCATGTGATCAGCCTCAATCTGGACCGCCTGTGGCGCCGGCGCACGGTTCGGCTACTTGGATGGGAACGGGCACCGGGTGGGACCTTTCTGGATCAGTGTGCCGGTACGCTCGACCTGGCCGTGGCCTTGGCCGGGCAAAGCCAGTTTACCGGGTCGGTGATCGGTGCCGATTTCGCCATGCCGATGCTTCGGTTGGGTCGTCACAAGTCTCCCCAAGTGGTTCCCCTGAACGCCGACGCGCTGGTGTTGCCGTTCCCTGACGAGGTGTTCGACGGCGCCACCGTCGGGTTCGGGGTTCGCAATTTGACCGACCTGAGCCAAGGGTTCCGTGAGACGGCAAGGGTTCTGAAACCCGGAGCCCGTTACGTGGTACTGGAACTGACTACCCCCCCGAATCAGCCAATGCGGGGCATGTACCTGCTGTACTTCCAGCACCTTCTGCCGCGCATCGGCCGCATGGTGTCGAAACATAAGAACGCCTATAGCTGGTTGCCAGCGTCGGTGAAGGTCTTTCCTGAACCGGACGCGCTCGCGGCCCTGATGGAAGCGTCAGGTTTCGAACAGGTCGCCTACGATTTGCTGTTCGGGGGAGCCTGTGCTATTCACGTCGGTACCAAACCGCTCCGTTCCTGACCTCCCAGTGAGACCACCATGCCATTGAACAGTCTGCGCCAATTCGTATCCGCCATCGAGGAACTGGGGGAATTGGTCCGGATCGGTCATCCTGTGCGGGCCAGGTTGGAAATCGCGGAGATCGCCGACCGGGTCATGAAGAGTCCCGGGGGAGGCCCGGCGCTCTTGTTCGAGCACGTCCTGCTCGACGATGGCGAGCGGAGTCCCATGCCGGTGGTCATCAACGTGTTCGGTTCCATGACCCGGATGTGCCTGGCGTTCGGAGTGGATGACCTGGATTCGGTCGGCGACCGCATCACCGATCTGCTCAGTCCCAAGGTACCCGAGGGACTGCTTGGCAAGTTGGCCATGGTGCCCAAACTTGCCGAGGTGGCAAAATTCCCGCCCAGGTCGCGGAAGGGAAAGGCGCCGTGCCAGCAGATAGTGCTCGAGGGTGATGACTGCGACATGGCTCGCCTCCCCATCCTGACCACGTGGCCCCAGGATGGTGGGCCGTACTTGACGCTGCCGTTGGTGATTACCCAGGATCCTCATACCGGCATCCGCAATGTCGGCATGTACCGTGTCCAGGTGCTGGGGCCGCGCAGCCTGGCAATGCACTGGCAGCGACACAAAGTCGGCGCTGCTCATTGGCGTGAGATGGCCGCCAGAGGAGAGCGGATGCCGGTGGCGATCGCCCTTGGTGGAGACCCCGCGAGCATCTACTCCGGATCAGCCCCGCTGCCGCCCACCATCGACGAATTCATCTTTGCCGGTTTCCTGCGCAAGGCGCCGGTAGAGTTGGTCAAGGCCAAGACCTGCGACCTGGACGTGCCAGCCGAAGCGGACATCGTGATCGAAGGATATATCGATCCGGCCGAGGATCTCGTGCTCGAAGGGCCGTTCGGCGATCACACCGGCTTCTATTCGCTGGCCGACTACTACCCCCAAGTCCACGTCACCGCCATCACCCAGCGTGCGGATCCGTTGTACGCCGCGACGTTGGTGGGCCGGCCACCGATGGAAGACTACTACATGGGGCACGCCACGGAGCGCATCTTTCTTCCGTTGCTGCGCCTGACCGTCCCCGAAATCGTCGACTACCACATGCCGGCGCCTGGCATCTTCCACAACCTTGTATTCGTGGCCATAGACAAACAGTACCCGGGTCAGGCATACAAGGTGATGAACGCCATGTGGGGCGCGGGCCTGATGTCGCTTGCCAAGGTCATCGTGATAGTCGACAAGGACGTCAACGTGCGTGATCCCGACGAAGCGTGGTGGATCGCCCTAAACAACATCGATCCCGAGCGGGACGTCCGTTTCACCATGGGGCCGGTCGACGTACTGGATCACGCCAGCCGTGAGTTCACCTACGGCAGCAAGATGGGGATCGACGGAACGCGGAAATGGGCTGATGAAGGATACCATAGGGAATGGCCCGAACTGATCACCATGGACGACGCCACCAAGGCTAGCATCGACGAAATGTGGCCGCACCTGGGAATCAAACTGCCGTGAGCGTCGAGGCGCGTGAGGGACAGACGTTTACTGGGGCTTCGCTTTTGGTCCGGTACGTCAACTTGGTCAAGTTGCCCCACACGCTGTTTGCCCTTCCTTTCGCGTTGGTTGGTGTGTTGGCCGGGTCGCGAGTTGCTCCGGTTTCATGGCAGGCCGTTCTACTGGTGACGGTCGCATTCACCGCCGCGCGCTGGGTAGCGATGGGCTTCAACCGTATTGCCGACCGTCGCTACGACGCGCGTAATCCGCGCACCCGCAACCGCGAACTGCCGGCCGGGGCCCTCACGGTGACGCAAGCATGGCTGTCTGTGGGGCTGGCCGCGTTGGTGTTCGTCGCCGCGGCCGGAATGCTGAACCCACTGTGCCTGATGCTCAGTCCGATAGCGCTGGGTTGGGTCATGCTCTACTCCTTCACCAAGCGCTTCACCTGGTGGCCCCACCTGTGGTTGGGGCTCGGCTTGGCAATCGCTCCGGTGGGAGGTTATCTGGCAGTTACCGGCCGGTGGAGCGATCCTTGGTGGGTGTTGCTGGCCATCACCGTGGCGGTAGCAACGTGGGTGGCAGGATTCGACATCTTCTACGCCTTACCGGACGAGGAATTCGATCGCCAATCCAGCCTGAAAAGCGCAGTGGTGAAGCTGGGAGAGCGACGCAGTATTCTCCTGGCCAAGCTGCTGCACGGCCTAACTATCCCGGCGTTGGTCGCGTTCGGTTTCGGGGCCGGCTTTGGAGTGTGGTACTACGTCGGCGTAGTCGTGGCTACCGGAATTCTGGCGTACGAGCATCACCTCGTTCGCCCCGGCGACCACAGCCGATTGGATGCGGCGTTCTTCACTATGAACGGAGTAATGGCGCTGGTTGTGTTTGGATTCGCGCTAGTGGATCGGGTCGTTTGAGAAAATGTCAATTGGAACCGTGCCGCTAAATACTGTGCCCGAAAACTGGAGAGTCATGTTACGCCACCAGCTACCTGCCACAAGCCAATTGCCAATTGCTGATTGCTGATGCCCCTCCCCCTAATCCTCGCCATCACCGGCGCCTCCGGCGCTCCATACGCGCTGCGCATGCTGGAAGTCCTGGCAAACAATCAGGTTCCCACTTGGCTCATCGTTTCCTCGCATGGCTGGCGACTGCTCGAGACTGAATGCGCAGTCTCCGATCGTCACGGCCTGCAGGAGGCCACTGGCGGTGACTGTTCCAGCGTTACGCGCTATCCCAACGACGATCGCGGCGCCCACCCC
>JBDHMR010000248.1:0-6394 GCA_039656035.1 Gemmatimonadota bacterium | reverse complement strand
TAGTTGATGTTGGCGCCCGGGGCGATACCGATGCCGCCTACTTGTGCCGCCAGGGCGTCGGAGATGAAGTCGCCGTTGAGGTTCATGGTGGCGATGACGTCGTACTCCGCCGGTCGAGTGAGGATTTGCTGAAGGAAGGCGTCGGCGATCACGTCCTTGATGACGATGCCGCCTGGCAACTGGTGCCAGGGGCCGCCGTCGAGTTCCGTGGCGCCGTACTCGTCGCGCGCCACCTCGTAGCCCCAGTCGCGGAAGGCGCCCTCGGTGTACTTCATGATGTTGCCCTTGTGGACCAGCGTGACGCTCTTGCGTCCATTTGCCAGGGCGAACTCGATGGCGCTCCGTACCAGACGTTTGGTCCCATCTTCCGATATAGGCTTGATTCCGATGCCGCTGGTGTCGGGAAACCGCATCGAGGCGCCCAACTCGTCCTGTAGGAAGGCGATCAGTTGCTGGGCCTCGGGACTCCCGGCCGGGTATTCGATCCCCGCGTAGATGTCTTCCGTATTCTCCCGGAAGATCACCATGTCCACCAACTCGGGGTGCTTCACCGGACTGGGGACTCCCCGATACCAGCGGACCGGCCGGACGCAGGCGTAGAGGTCGAGTTTCTGCCGCAGGGTAACGTTGAGCGACCGGAAGCCGCCGCCCACCGGTGTGGTGAGCGGGCCCTTGATGGCCACCAGATAGCGGTCCATGGCCCGCAAAGTGTCGTCGGGCAGCCAGCTGTCGAACCGGGCCTTGGCCTTCTCGCCGGCGTAGACCTCGAACCAGGCGATGTTGCGGTCTCCGTCATACGCCTTGGCGACGGCCGCGTCGAGTACCATCTTGGCCGCGCGCCAGATATCCGGTCCGGTGCCGTCCCCCTCGATGAAGGGCACAATGGGCGTGTTGGGCACGACGAGGGTACCGTCGCGCATGGTCATGGGCTCGCCGGCGGTGGGAGCGGCGAGAGCATCGAATGCGGGGGCCAAGCTGGACATGACGTTCCTGTTGCAAGGGTGGATAGGGAATATACCATGGCTAGAAACTTGCAAAACTGTCGTTTTTGCCCTCGAGCCAGGACTCAGATACCCGATGCCCGTCAACCCAGCAGGCAACTTCCGGCTGCCCGACCCCCCGTCGGAAGAATCTGACCTCGGCACTCACACAGCCCCGCCGCCCCGCCGCCCCGCTGCCCCCGCATCCGGAGCCCAACTGCTCCATGAGGTCTACCTGGCCTACCGCGACCAGTTCGACCTGGTGACCCGCCGGGCCCACGCCCGCTTCGAGAGACAGGACTGGAACGGCTGCCAGCAGGATGCCCGGGAGCGCCTTCTCCTATACTCCCAGTTCGTCGGCTGGGTGCAACGCGACATCACCTCGCTCCTGGGTTCGCGCAGTGACGATCATCAAGTCTGGGCCTCCCTCAAGGAGCGATACGCGGGCCTTACCCAGGATAGCCCCGACTGCGAAATCGCCCGGACGTTCTTCAACTCGGTCGCTCGCCGGGTACACCAGACGGTGGGCGTAGATCCGGCTACCGAGTTCCTGGACTGCGAGTACTACGGCAAGGCAGCGGATGTAGAACCCGATCTCAGGCACTACCCTGTTACCGGGAACATTGCCGCCACGTTCGACTGCATGCTGGACGATTTGCACTTCACCGGCCGGTTCGAGGATCGACGGCGTGATGTAGGGCTCGCCGCCGAGGCGTTCAGCCAAGAGGTCGCTCGCCTGGCGCCCGGGAAGAATCCTGAAGCCGTCGAAGTGTGGCCCGCCGCTTTCTACCGCAACAAGGCCGCGTACATCGTGGGCCGGGTGGTGCTGGGCGAGGAAACGCTGCCGCTGGTGATTGCCCTGGTACACCGCCAGGATGGCCTGGCCATAGACGCCGTTCTCCTGTCGACCGATGATGTCAGTGTCGTGTTCGGGTTCACCCGGTCCTACTTCCACGTCGACGCGCCCAACCCGGCGGGCACGGTCCGGTTCCTTCACTCGATCATGGGCGGCAAGAGGGCTCACGAGTTGTACACCGCCATCGGCTTCAATCGGCACGGGAAATCAGAGCTATTCCGCACGCTGCGCGCGGAATTCTCCAACGGGATGTCATGCTTTGAGCCCGCCGAGGGCGAACCCGGGCTGGTTATGAACGTGTTCCGCTATCCCTCGTTGCAGGTGGTGTTCAAGGTGATCCGCGACCGGTTTGGCGCTCCCAAGCGGACCACCCGCCGGGCCGTGCGCGACAAGTATCAACTGGTATTCGTCCATGACCGGGTTGGCCGACTGGCCGACGCCCAGGAATTCGAACACCTCGAGTTCAAGAAGGAGTGGTTTGCGCCGGAACTCCTGGCCGATTTGCAGCGCAACGCCGGGCGAACGGTGCAGGTGGACGGCGACCGGGTCGTCATCCGTCACCTGTACACCGAGCGGCAGGTAGAGCCACTCGACGTGTTTCTTGCCCGCGCTCCGGCCGAAACCGCGGAACGCGCTATCTGTTTGCTCACCGATTGCCGTTTCCGCCGGGTTCCCGAGGCCGTCCATCCCGAAGACGAAATGGCCGCCGACCCGTGGTTCCACGTCGGCGACGGCGACGTCTTCCCCGAGCAGTTCCGTCCGTTTCTGGTGCCCACCGGGCGCCTGGGAGAGGTGTTCCTCGAGCACCACTCGGATCTCCTGACCGTCGACTACTGGTTGGCGATGCAGCAGCGGCAGCGCGCCGGCGAGGTGGTTGAATTCTTTCCCTACCCTGAGGCCCGGCGGCTCAAAAGGCGGTAGGGCGGTACGGCGGTAAGGCGGTATGCTCCCTGCTACTTTGACGCACCGAGCGCCCCCGGTCTGCCTTGCGCGTGGCTACCAGGACAGCTATTCCTCGCACTACGCGGGTTTCGGGGCGAAGCTCAAGCCGCCTACTGCCCGGCTACCGGTCCACCGGAGCCGGTGCTGTTGCGTTAATGCCACATTATCGGGCGGCCCGAGGAGCAAGACCATGTACCAACCGGAGAACAGACGGAAGTGACCTCACCAGCTGCCCCAGGCCGCGTGGTTCTGTCGCGGGAACTGGCGGACTTCATAATGGCCTTTTCGGGGTCATTCCAGAAGTTCGCCATGTACCCCGCCGGACACCCTGCTTTGGAAGGCGCGGTGCGCAACGTGTTCCGCAAACTCGAGGTGGTGTTCCTCGACCGGAACGCGCTGGCCATCGGTGTGACTCCCAACCAGCTGATCATTTCCGGAGTGCCCACTGATCCCAAGCAAGTATTGCTCAAAGACCTCGCTGGCCATCTCCACCAGCGCAATATCGGCGGCATGAAGTTCACCTCCGGCCTCGCCCGGTTGGAATTGGAGGAAGTGCTCGCCGCCATCACTCACGAAACTTTCGGCGAGGATACCGACCCGCACGCCGAGAATCCCACGCTCCCCCACTGGCCCCACCTGCGGCTCTACCCGTTGTCCTACGACCACCTCGAGTTGCTGGAGGATGAGGATGAGGAGAACCACCCGGCAGGGGGCGGAGGCGCCGAGCCGGATTCGTGGTCCAAGCGGTTGTGGATGAGCTTGGCGCGTGCCGCCATCGGGGACGATGTCAGCGAGGACATGGCCGCCACCATCGATCCCGAAGATCTGGCCAAGGCCGTCGAGAACAACAAGCACGAAGACGGCTACTACAGCCGCCTCCTGGGCAGCCTGACCGATATCGCGGCTGAGACTCGCAGCAAGGGCGAGGCAGAATCCCTGGCGGTGCAGGCACAATTGTCACGCATGATCGGAGCTATGGCCCCGGATACGGCCGAACAACTCCTGACGCTCCGTGGCGACGACGGCCGCCAGCAGCAGAACTTCCTGCTCGAGGCGTCTCACGTACTCACGGCGGACGTCGTCTATCAGCTGGTGGAGGCGTCGGCCCGGGCATCGAGCCGGGACATGTCGCCGGCGTTGTTGGCGCTGTTGGCCAAGTTGGCAGGCCACTCGACGCAGGCCAAGAACGGGCGCCGTGCGGGTGCCGATTCCTCGTTCCGTGAATTGATCCGCAAGTTGATCGAGCGGTGGGAGAACGATGACGTTCGTCAGAATCTTCCCGAGTTGTACGGCACCGACACCAAAGAGTTGCCGGCGCTGCCGGATATCACGTCGGCCGTATGGGTCTACGCTCCTGAGCCGGAACGCATCGTCCTTATGAGCGTCGAGTCGGGGATCCTCGAAGCCGGCACGCTCCGCGCCGTCGATTGGATGATGGCCCGTGGCGACATAGATCAATTGCTCCTCATGTTGGAAGATCTGGTGGACGACCCTGTAGCCGCCGTCATTCGCGATCGTGTCTACCACCCCAGGACCGTGAGCGTTCTGCTGGCGGCCGAGCCGATCGACCTCGGCACCCTGGGCCGTCTAATCCCCGACGCCGGGCTCGAGGCCGCCGACCTGTTGCTCGACGCCCTGGCCTCGGCCAAGGACCGAAAAGTCCGATCCAAGCTGCTCGAATTCGTGGCCCGCTACGGCGAAGACATCGGATCCGAAATCGTGGCCCGGATTCCCGGCGCACCATGGTTCGTCCAGCGCAATCTGCTACACCTCCTGGGCCTTCTTCCCAAACTCCCTCCGGAGTTCTCACCCGAGCTGTGCCTGTCGCACGAAGACCCCCGGGTGCGGCACGAAGGTTTGAAGTTGCTCCTCCGCGATCCCGGTACCCGGGAGGAGGCCATCATCGAAGCGGTCAAGGCCCCCGATCAACCGACCCTCAGACTGGGGTTGGTCTCCGCAGCTGAGGGGTGTCCGCCGCAGGCCGTGGCTCCTATTCTCAAACGGCTGGCCGAGCGAAAACTCCCCGACGATCTCGCGGCGCTGGCGCTCCGAGGCGTGAGTGGCGTCGAAGAACAGGCCGTGCTCGACACGCTCATCGCCTTTGCCCGGAGCAAGCGCCGGCTCCTGTGGTTCTGGCGGTTGGCCCCGATGTCGCCGACGTTGATCGAGGCCATGACAGCGCTGGCGGTCTATTGGCGCTACGACCAGCAGGCGGCCCCCATCCTAAAGCGGGGAAGCAAGCACAAGGACAAGCGGGTCCGCGAAGCTGCCGGTGCCCACGCGCGCCTGCGTGAGGACGAGCGTGATCCGCGCCTCAGGGTGATGATCTAGGCCATGTCTGAAACATCCATCGCCTACCTGCACTCCCTGGCTCAGGCACTGGCCGGGCTGCAGTTGTACGCCGTGGGCCACCCTGCCCGAGCTCAGGTGGTGGATCACTCCTATGGCCGTCTCCGTGAGCTAATCGAAACAGATTCCGATCCCTCGTTCTCGTTCATCGAAGGTGCCGTGGTCTACGGCAACCTCCCGTTACACGGCTTGCGGGACTGGTCATGGGCCGTGCGCCTCCCGAAGTTCGGAGTGCAACGGCTGGAGTTCATGGAAAGCGTCGAGCGCGGTCCGTACGGCCAGTTCCTCGACGACGTCATCGCCCGTGTCATCACCAACGTCGACAACGACGATCATCTACCGGAAAGGCCGGGAATCCGGTGCGGGTCGATGCGGGTGACCGGGGCGGACCAGGACGCGGGGGAAGACCAGGGCGGTTCTCCCATGGTTGCCACCATGCCGTATCATCTGGGTGAAGAGTCGGACGCGGTGAACTGGTTGTACGAGCGCGCCTTCAAGAAAGAAGAGATTCCACTGAACGAGGTGGAAGCCGTCGTCAGGTCGCTGACCGTTGCCATGCACTCCGATGGACGCATGGTCCTACCGTTGCTGGAATTCGACGATGTCGACCAGTACTCGTCGCAGCACGCCATCAACGTATCGATGTTGGCGATGACCCTGGCGGAACACCTGGGAATGTCGTCGCGCGACACGCGCGCCTTCGGCACGGCCGGTCTGCTGCACGACATCGGCATGACCCAGATCCCGCCGGAATTGCTGGAAAAGGATTCGCTGACGCCGGAGGATTGGAATATCCTGGCCAGCCATCCCGCGGCAGGCGCCAAGTTGTCAACATGCGGTTTCCCCGCGACCACCACTACGTCAGCAAGGTCATCTCCGTCTGCGATGCCTACGACGCCCTCAGGGCTCCCAAGCCCTACCGCGAAGCGTGGACCCAGGATGAGGTCCTCGGTCACATCACCGACGGCGCCGGCCGCCTGTTCGACCAGGGGGTCGCCTCCGCCTTCGTGTCCATGATGCGGCGTAGGGACGAGCAACAGCTGCTTACCGGCCAGCGCTCGCCAGCCCAGCTTACAGAGGGCAAGACGCCTCCCCCGGATGAGGACGACTCCGATTCGGCCGAGGAAGCAGAGGAACAGAGCGAGCGTACTATCGAAGAGCCGGTGCCCACCAGGGCCATCGATGAGTGATGATATAGTAATCAGTAATCAGTAATCACTGATTACTCCAACATGTCCAAACTCCCCCGCACCCTAAGTCTCCTCGA
>JBDHMR010000247.1:0-3682 GCA_039656035.1 Gemmatimonadota bacterium | reverse complement strand
GCAGGCTGTCGCCCGTTAGCAGGTCGTCCCGCTCGGTCATTGTCGTGGGTTCCTCGGGGGGTTGTCGATTGTCACTAGAGGATAGCATAACCCTGCAGTTCTTGCCGGGGTGCGTGGCTGACGGCCGGCAATTGACGGCGGAAGGGGGGATTGGGACTGCGATGGTGGGCGAGGGTAAGCTGCCTAGGGAGCGGGGACCTGATAGAGGCTGCGTGCAAAGAGCACGAAGGCGATGAGGACCGCCATGGCTGAGCCGGCCAGGAACAGAGTCACACTGGTGGGGCGGCGGTGGGCCCAAAACAACTGCGGGGCGCCGACCAGGAAGCAGGAACAGAGGAACCTGGTGCGACCCAGCAGAGGCACGTGGCCTCTTGCCGACCAGTGTTGCACTTCATCGATGAGCGCGGGTTCCGCTACCCGATCGACGAATTCCCTGGGGAGGATCCGGCCGAGCCACAGCAGCATGGTGGTGGACGGATCATCGCGAGCACTCGACGTTCTAGCCATAGGCCAGGCCCCCGGACTCGATGAGATCCTGGGCCGCCATTCGATAGAACTTGCTGCTGCGGTCACAGGCGCGGCGTCCCTGGGCGGTGATCTTGTAGTGCCTCTGCCGGATGGTCTGACCTTCCACCACCTCCTGCTCATACCACCCCTCGACCACGCCGGCGTCCTCCATCCGGGCCATCAATTGATAGAAAGCCGGAGCACTCTTGCGAACGGAGTACTGCTCCAGCCGGTTGCGCACCTCGCGCCCGGTGGCCGATCCCTCGCGCAGGCGGCCGAGCACTAGGAACTGGAGGTGGGTTAGAGAAGGGACTTGCGGCATAAGCTCAAGTGATGTAATATGACATTAGGTTGTATGACATTACTTAATGATAGTGAGCCGGCGGGGCCAGCGCCACCCGGCCGCATCGTTGTGGGAGAGCGAGCGATGAACCAACGGACCCTCATGCTGGTGCTCTTATGGGTGGTGACCGGGCTGGAGGTCCTGACCATGGGCCTGGCCGGCGCCACCAAGTTCATGAACGCCGAAATGTGGCAAGGGCACTTCAGCTCCTGGGGCTACCCGGTGTGGCTCGTCGGAGTGGTGGGGGTGGTAGAGATCATTGGTGTGGTGTTCCTCCTCATCCCGCGCACGGCGCTCGGTGCGGCGACTGGCCTGATCGTCCTGATGATCGGAGCCCTGGGGACCGTCCTGGTTTTTCAGAGCGAGTTGGGGTGGTTTGGTCCCACGCTTCACCTCGTGCTACTCAGCGCCATCGTCTGGTTGCGCCTGCGGCTCGGCCGTACTCCGAGTTCCTAGCGGTTCCGTAGAGTCACGCCGATTCCAGGCTAGCCTTCATGTCGGCCAAGAGAGCGACGTAGATGCCGTGACAGAACTCTTGCGCCGCCTCGTCATTGCGGTCCCACTGTGAAGTCCACTCAACCAGGGTACCGTCGCCCTCCGGGCTTACCTGGATCTGCCCGACGTAATTGCTCACGTCCTCCTTAGACACGGGGCAGGGGCCGTCGTCGATGCTGTAGCGCACTCGCCGATCGGCATCGTTGACCTCGATGAGGGTCTCGTGAAACGCCCCATTCAGAATACGGCCGGCTCCCTTCTGGTCTCCCCCAACATCTCCCACGACTTCGAGGCTGGTGATCACGTTGGGCGACCAACTCATGTCGTGGAAGTTCCGAATGGCGTCCCAAACCGCTTGGGGCGGCAGTTCGATGGTAGTCGATTGGCTTGTCTGTCCCATTGAGGTCTCCTGGTGTGCGATACAGAATTTGCCCCTGGCGCACGCCGTTCTGGCCGAGCGCGTTCACATCAAACGACATTCCGATCTTCCTGGTTCCCCAGTGTCACGGATCCGCCGCTGTGGCAGTCCCAAGTGTGATCTGTCCGCCACTGTTGTCGTCATGTGCGTCCTTTGGAAGCCTTACTCCCCAGTCGAGCGAACACGATTCCCACGCCCACGCTGCCGTATCCGACAGCAAGTGGCAGCCAGGTGTCGAGCGCGATCCCCGCATACCATGGCACTACGACGAAGGTGATCGGCGCTAGCACCAGTCCCACCAGCCCACTCCAGAACCCGTGCGTCTCGTAGAGAATCGCCAAGTCGAGAAAAAGGGCCCACGAGGCCACGATGGCCGCGAGGGCCAGACCGATGGCGTATGCAGTCAGTTTCATGATCGTTCGATCGCGGTCTGAGAGTTCAAATAACCCTACGCCCCCAAATCAGAACTCCATCTCCATCATCCGCTTCAGTCCCAACCTGAGCGGCAGTATCGTCGCAATGATGCAAACCACCACCACTACGCCGAGGGCCAGGATCACTTCCGGCGTCAACCCCAAGTCGGCGCCCGCCTGCCGCGCGCGCAGGTAGGTCACAACCGGCACCGCCTCGACCACGATGATCAAGCCCAACAGTGACACGGTGGTCATCATGAACACCAATCCGCCGAAACTGGTGGGGATCTGGGCCGCGTTCTCGGTATCGAATTGCGGATACAATGCGCCGAAACCCATGGCCAAGCCGCTGATGGCCAGGGTGAACAGCACGATAGTGCCGATGCTCAAGGCCATCATGAAGGGTGACGCTTCGAGCAGGGTGTTGGTGAGCACGGTGAGGATCAGTGCCACCACCAACAGTGGCAGTGTCCCGATCCAGTACTTGCTCCACATCAGCGCTTCCAGATCGAGCGGGCTGGACCTCAGCAACCACATCTGCCGCCCCTCGAGCGAGATGGACGGAAAGATGAAACGCGCCGCTATTGCCGCCAACACGAAGCCGGCCAGTCCCTGATTGAGAAACACCACCAGAGTTACCAGGAAGAACGGCAGTTCCTCTCCCGAGAACAGCTGTAACGCCCGGATGTTGAACAGGTACACGACCATCAGGACGGCCAGCAGGATCAGCTGGCTCCACTGGGTGGTGTCGCGGAAGAACAGCCGCAGGTCCTTGATGATGAACTCCCGGCGTTGCACCGGCAGCGGCTTCAGGATCCAGCTCAGCGCCACGCCCCACTTCCGCCCTCGTACGAAATGCTCGGCGCCTTCCTGCGCTTTGGAGAAGCCGGACCAGTAGAGTTTGGCGTGGACCGCCGCTCCCAAAGCCACGAAGGCCACTACGCTGGACCACAAGAGGACGATCGGCAGCGGATCGGCTACCCGCAGCAGCCAGTTCATCACCATCTGGCTGCTCCACTCGCTCGGCAGGAATGGGTTGGTTGGCCCCCGCAGCAGGGTGAGGAAGTCCACCAGGTTCCTGAAGCCCTCAGGACGGGCGATCTGCTCGGGGCGGATAAGCCGGAGTAGTAGCACCACGCCCCCGGCCGCGCCGATAGCGATCAGGCTCAGCAGGTCGCGCGTGCGCCGGGCGGGGAAGACGTTCACCAGCACCACCGTCGTCGCCGTGCCGAGCACCCCCGGGATGATCAACACCGGGATCAAGGCCACCGCAACGATCAATGGGAATAGGGGGCCGCCATGATAGACAATGCCGTAAGCGGTGAAGATGGGTAGCCCCATGAGGATGACCATCCACGACGAGTGGAGCACCGTCTCGCCCAGCTTGGCCAGATAGAACCGCAACGGATCCACCGGCGCCACCACCAGCATGTCGAGATCCTTGGCCAAGAAGAAAGTACTGAGGGCGGTTATCAGGTTGGACAACAACAGGAGCGACAGGAACGC
>JBDHMR010000246.1:0-3919 GCA_039656035.1 Gemmatimonadota bacterium | reverse complement strand
ACCGTTGACGACGAACAAGCTACCCCGAGTACCTATGAGACCCTGGGGATACGTCCCGACGGCAAGGGATGCGGTATCTCCAGTCACCAGATCGATCCTGGTGATGGTGTTCAAATTGGGATTGGCGACGTACGCCACGGTATCGTTGAGGACGGCGGTTCCCGTGGCTCCGGACCCTGCCGGAAGAGCCACCGTCAGCCGTACCTGCAGGCCATCCCAACGAGCGCCACGACATCAGCGGCGTCGTCAGCGGGAAACGAAGCCACCAGGATGGGTCCGAATGCCGCGATGGAACTGACGCTCGTGCCCGAGAGCGGCACGACGCCCTCCGGCCCCGTGGGGCTGATCGCCGCCACCGACAGCGAAGGGACCGTGCTGTTGGCCACCACCAGCACCTGTTCGGGAGGCGGCAACTGAGGATTGGGTTCGGCGCAGCCCATCATTAGGGCCGCACCGGCGGTCAGCGCCGAAATCGTTATTCTCGCCATGCTACTCCAGCACCAGGTGAGTGCGCGGGATGAAGAAGTGGTCTGGACCGCAGCGGGCCAGACCACTTGGAATGTATCGCGATTTGGAGGGGTCCGGTACGGTCAGGGTCCCCGCCGGATCAGTTGCCAAACACGGCGATATCCAGCGAACTCGGCCCGACGCCCGCAGCGATGCTGTCCCGCAGAGCGAAGCTCACTGGATCGAAGACGAACACCGCCGGCGGAAGGCTTTGGAACGAGTCCCCGAAAAACACCTGATATACACTCCCGCTGCGGTCGGCCGTGGCGGCGAACGCGCCCCGGCACGCCGACGTGGGGTCCGAAAGATCCACTCTGGCGCACACGGCGTCGTTGGGACCGCGGACGAACTGACGGGTGGCGATGTTCCACACCAGGGTCCCGGTAGCGAAGCCCGAGACGTAGGCCAGGCCGTTACCGTCGATACTGATGGTGCCCGGCGCAATACCGAATCCGTTCACGGTGGCAACCACCTGTCTGGTGCCCGGATCGATGATGGTGACACTGCCCTCGCCCACGAAATCCCCGGTGTTGACGACGTAGAGCAGGCCGTCCGGGCCGAACGCCGCGGCCTGCGAGTTGGTTCCCCCGCTGGTCACGGTCCCGACGACGGTCATGGACGACGGATCGATGACGGTGACGATCCCGTTGCCCAGGGGTGCGAAGTTCTCGTCGAGATTACCTGATATGGCGTAGGCCAGGGACCCGTCAGTCAGCACGGCGCTCGGCGCCGGCGCTACGGCCACGGTTTCCGTGATGGCCCCGTTCGCCTGGTCGATGGTGAACTTGCCCACGTAGTCGTCAACCAGGTTCGCCACCAGTACGGTCGTGTCGTCGAGGAATACTGACCCCGACAAATTGCCGGTCGGCACGGTTAGGAAGCGCACTATCCGCTCACCCGGGAGATCTATCAGCGCCACACTTGCCGCCTGCCCGAGCGGGACCACCGCGTTGAGTCCGCGGCGGGAGAGGCCGATCGGGGTTATCGAGTTGCTCATGCCGAGGGGGATCTGCCGTTGCTCGGCTGGGTTGCCGAGTTGGAACATGGTCAACGCCCGGCCGGTGGAGTTGATTACCAATCCGATTTGCGGATCGCTAGCGGTACCATCGAGGAACGAACCAGAGGGAGTGGTGGGGTCGCTGGAAGAGCAACCGGCCAAGGTAACGAGGAGGATGGCAGCGGAGGCTCGGATGGTGTATCGCTTCATCGAAGTTTCCTTCTTTTCTGGGTGCGTGGTGATCATCGGATCACCCGCCATCCCAGACGGATGGCGCGGCTCGGTAATGGAAAATCGGCCAGGAGTTCGGCTCGTTGGTCGGTAAGGTTTTCGATTCGGAAGAAGGCTTCGTTGAACCAGGAGCCCACACGGAAGTCGGCGCTGACGCCGACGTCGACGATCCAGTACGCCGGCAGGCTGTTGAGTTCGCTCCCCGGGACCGTGCGTCGTTCACCGACGTAGCGGCCTTCGATTTCGGTCCGCAGCCATCGGTATGGCACACCGAGGGCGATGGTAGCCATGTGCTTCGGACGGTAGGCCACCTGCCCTGTCAGCACCGGGCCGGCATACTCCGCGGCAACCAGGCTGTAGCTGCCGCGTACCATGACGTTGCTGCCGCGGTGGGTCAGCCGCAGTCCCACGTCCATCCCGCGTCGGTGGACGTCGAAGTTGTGCGGACTCCACACGAAGCGAAAATCGGGGACCCACAAAATCATCCCATCGATGTCCGACCGAAACACGGCCACGTCGGCGCCAAGGTTGATCGCGCCAACCGGCACGGCGTCGAGTGATACTCCTGCCTGTATTTCGTTGGTGACGCGCTCGGGACCGAGGTCGGGATTCGGTTCCACGAGTACGCCCTCCTGGAAGAACTGGTCGGCCAAGCTTGGCGGCGAGAACGCCCCGCCCCAGCTGAGATGGGCTCCAACGAGATTCCTGCGCCAGCTGACGCCAATCCTGGGCGAGAAGAAGACGTCGTCGAGTTGGGAGGTCCCATCTGCCCGCAGCGCCGCAAACACCTCTACTCGATCGCGATCGCCAACCGTGGCCTCGTGCTGCAGCATGCCCCACACGCCCGCGTAGTCGACGGTACTCGGTGCGTTGCCGCTGAGAGACGTCGAGCGAAAGGCCTGATGCCGGTAGTCGGCGCCGATGGACGTGGCGATGGCCGTGACCGGGCCGGTTCCCTGCAACCGCAGGGTACCCTCGCGCACCGCGACCGAATCGTGATAGGGCGGCCGGGCCGGCGGGGCGCTGTCGCGGTAACTGGTTTCTTGACGACGGATGCTCGCATCAGCTTCGATCACCCAACGCCCGACTCCACTCGCGGCGGTGACCAATCCCCCCAGCCTGTCCTGGGTTTGGTGAGCCGACGGTGTCGGTTGCGTCGTTGGTCCGGGCATACCGCGATCGACATTCAACCACTCCAGCCGGGCGCCCACTTCCGTGTTTCCCACTCCAACGGCACCGGTGGCGAAGGCACTGGCCATGTTCGCCTGGGCGTTTACTCTAGTGGTTTCGCCGCCGCCCCGCACAGGGGGGATAGTGTAGTTGAAATCTCCGTCGGTCCGCCGCGCTTCGGCCACCAGGAGTCCGTGCACGCGCCAGGTATCGCCCTGATGCCCACCGCCCAGCTGCCCGGACAACCCCGCTTCACCGAAGGAGCCGCCCTCCAACTGCCCAGCCATCTCGGTCCCTGAGGCCTGGCGACTCTCGATGGCAACAACTCCCGCCAGCGCGCCGGCGCCGTACCTGGCCGAGGCGGCGCCACGAATGACGGCGATCCGTTCGACGGCTGCCAATGGGATCAGCGACAGATCGGCGGTGCCCGTCATGGGATCGTTGATGGGTGTTCCGTCCAGCAGAACCAGTACCTGGTCGGCACTGCTGCCGCGAATGGACAGCGTGGCCGGCGCTCCCGTGCCTCCAGAGCGCACCACGAGGAGACCTGCCTCACCCTGGAGCAACTCGCCCAGGTCGCGGGCGCGCGAAGCGACGATCGCCTCTCGGTCGATGAGTTGCACGCCGGCGGCGGCGTTGGGTTGACCTCCGCGCACGACCAGTTCATCGACGGTGATCGGGGCTGGGGTCAGCACCACGCGGACAACCTGCGTGGTACCGTTCCGGATCTTCAGCCGGAGGCGGGTGGGGACATATCCCAGTGCGGTGATGCGCAGTTCGCGCTCGCCAGGTTCCACGCCGCGCAGGACGAATCGCCCATCCGGGCCGCCCACCACATGAGCGGTACTCCCGACGAGTTCAATCCGGGCCCTGGCGATCCCGGCGTTGGCGATAGTATCGAAAACGGTACCGCGAACTTCCCCGGCAACCTGCGCCGAGGCCAGCGACGGCGTGACGCTCCACGGCCACATAACGATGAGGAGGCCCACCGTCATCCGGAAGCTGAAACGCAAA
>JBDHMR010000245.1:0-3890 GCA_039656035.1 Gemmatimonadota bacterium | reverse complement strand
AATGGAGCACAAGGCCAGAGAAGGCGTCGGCACACTCACAGAAGAGGAGTACCGTCTCCTGTTCGTCGGTGTGCCGTGCTACCCGATCTTCCGCCGATTCAACGAACTGTTCACCGAGTGGGGCGGGGTGTTCGTCAACTCGACCTATCTCTGGTTTGCGTCGGGCGGAACCCAGTGGTTTGCTTCGGGCGGGACCCACATCGGCTTCGAGTACGATCTCGACCATCCTATTGAGAGTCTGGAGGAGGGCCTTATGCTGGGTGTGCGCGAGGCCATGGACGCCATGTTCTTCCAGACGCCCATCCTGACCGACATGATCGACGAGTTCGCCGCCGACGGGGTTGTCTATCACCCGATCAAGAGTTGCCGCACCGTGTCGACCGGATTGGCCGACAGCCGGCGCGAACTAATGGAGCGACGGGATATTCCCAGCCTGTTCGTCGAGTCCGATTTGATGGACCGGCGGGTCGTGTCGGAGGCCCAGATCAAGAACCGGGTGGACGCCTTCTTCGAAGGACTCGCATCGCGCCGGCAGCAGGCGCTCAGCCGGGCGTAACGCCCGCACGAAGGGAACGACCATGGCCTATGCCGCAGGTGTCGACGTCGGCTCGACCCAGACCAAAGCCGTCATCATCGACGAAAACGAAACCATCGTCGGACGAGCCTTGACGGATACCGGCGCCAACGTCATCCAGGCTGCGGAACATTCCTTCGAAATCGCGCTCGGCGACGCCGACATCCGCGATGAGGAGGTCGAGTTCGTCGTCGGTACGGGGTACGGCCGCTACAAGGTCACCTTCGGCAACACCCAGGTGACGGAAATCAGCTGCCATGGCCGCGGTGCCGTGCACATGTTCCCCGAGACCCAAACCGTATTGGACATGGGCGGACAGGACACCAAGGCCATCCGGGTGTCGCCCATCGGGGAAATCATCGACTTCTGCATGAACGACAAGTGCGCCGCCGGCACCGGCCGATTTCTCGGGGCGGCTTCCGCGGCGCTCGATATCCCGCTCGAGGAACTCGGGTCCACTGCGCTCCGCGGAGAGCGGCCGGTCAAGATCAGCACCACCTGCACCGTCTTTGCCGAGTCGGAGGTGTTGTCGTGGCTGGGGAAGGGGAAGAAGATCGAGGACATTCTCCTGGGCGTGCACAAGTCGATCGCCACCCGTTCGGTGGGGCTCCTTCGCCGGGTGGGGATCGACCCTCAGGTCACCTTCACCGGCGGAGTGGCCAAGAACCAAGCCATGATCGCCACCCTGAACGAGCGCATGGGCCTCGAGGTAAATGTCTCCGACGATTCGCACTTCATGGGGGCGCTTGGCGCCGCGCTGTTTGCCCTGGACCACATCCGCGGCAGCCGCGCTCCCGTCGAAGCTACCAGGGGTGAGGCATGACCTACACTGCCGGGATCGACGTCGGATCGACCTATACCAAAGCGGTGATCATCGATGAAGATCACGAGATCGTCGCCATGGCCATGAACCCGACCGGGTTCAAGCTCACCGAGATCGCCGAGATCACCTACCAGGAAGCTGTGGACAGCGCAGGGATCTTTCTGGACGACGTCAGCTACGTGGTGGCCACGGGCTTTGGCCGCCACCAGGTTATCAGCAGCGACGTGCAAGTGACCGATCTGACGGCTGCCGCGCGCGGTGCCGCCCACCTGTTTCCCGGAACCCGGACCATCCTCGACGTCGGCGGACAAACGATGAAGGCCAGCCGGATATCCGATCATGCCAAAGTCGAGTCGTTCCGGCTCAACGACAAGTGCGCCGCCGGTACCGGTGCGTTCCTGGAGAAGACCGCGCGTTACATGGGCTACTCCACGGAAGAGATCGGGCCGCTGGTGGTCACGTCCAAGGACGCCACTGAAATTTCCGGCGTGTGTGCCGTATTCGCCGAGTCGGAGGTCATCAATCAGTTGTCGCTCGGCACACCACCGGCGGACATCATGCACGGCGCCATCGTGTCGCTGGTCGGCCGGTCGATTCAGCTCATGAAACGGGTACGCATGGAGCCAGAGTACACCCTCATCGGTGGGATTCTCCGGTTCGAGCGCATGATCGACGTGGTTCGCAACGAGCTCCAGGCCCAGGTCAACGTGCCGCCGGGCGACCTGGTCCAGTATACGGCCGCTTTCGGTGCCGCCATTCTGGGGCGCCGAAGGTTGGAGAAGCTCGGCACCGCCGATCCGGTCGCTGCGGCCGGGGCGTGATGGTGGACTCTGGGCACGGCGGACCCGATCCACGCCAGCGGGTTGACCGATTGGGGATCGTGGTGGAGGCCGAGGCGCGCCGGATGCTGTCGCAGGAACAGTTCGAGCCGGATCCGCGCCTGGTGTCCCAGGGATGGCAGCGGCGCTTCATGGCCGACGGCCTCCGGGCACGTGAGGCGATGGACCTCTACCGTGAGCTGGGCTACGAGGTCAGGGCCGAGCCGGTAGGCACCGATGAGGTCGCCGACGAATGTGGTGACTGTCAGCTGCTGATGGCGCTTCGGTTCACCACCATTTACACCAGACCAGCACGGAAGGAAACCTGATAATGAAGGCCGCCGTTTTTCATGGGCCCGACCAGCCGTTAGAGGTCACCGACGTTCCCACCCCGAGCCCCGGGCCCGGGGAGGCATTGATTCGCATTGCCGGCTGCGGCATGTGTCATACGGATCTCCACTATATCGACCACGGGGTCCCCACTTTCAAGGATCCACCGATCGTGCTGGGACACGAGGCGTCCGGCACCATCGAACGTCTCGGAGCCGGGGTCGAAGGGTGGCATGAGGGTGATCGGGTGTTGATTCCTGCCGTGTTGTCTTGCGGGCGCTGCCACTACTGTCGGGCCGGCCGCGAGAACCTGTGCGACAACCTGCGCATGCTCGGCAATCACATGGACGGCGCCTACGCGGAGTTCATCGCCGTCCCCGCCGCGGAGCTGGTGGTGGTCCCCGATTCGGTGCCATTGACGGAGGTCTCCATCGTGGCAGACGCCATGTCGACCCCGTATCACGCGGTCAAGCACCGCGGCAAGGTGCAAGTGGGCGACAACGTCGCGGTAGTCGGGTGCGGCGGCGTGGGACTGAACGTGGTGCAGTGCGCCACTGTTGCCGGTGGCCGGGTGATCGCGGTGGATACCAACCCCGAACGGCTTGACATCGCCCGGCAGCTGGGGGCGGTCGAGACGGTCAATCCCGACGAGGTAGACCGGATCGACAAGCACATCCGTCAGCTCACCGACGGTGGAGTGGACGTCGCCTTCGAGGCCATCGGGAACCCAAAGACCATGCGGTCGGCTTTTGGTCTGCTGCGCCGCGGCGGCAGGCTGTGCATCATCGGCTACTCGCAGGACGATGTAGTCCTGTCCGCGGGGAAGCTGATGTTCTACGAACTGGAAGTCGTCGGCAGCCTCGGCTGTGGCGGTCGCGACTATCCAGAAATCATGGACCTGGTTGCCGCCGGCAGGTTACAGGTGGAGCCGGTCGTCAGCGGGACCATTCCCCTGGAGCACATCGCCGAGGGGTTCGACCGGCTCCGTCGTGGCGAAGGGGTGCGTTGGGTGGTGGTTCCGTAGGTAGCGTTCTTGAACGAGGGGAGGGAATTGTGAGGACCCAGGATACTGCTCCGGATCCCTTGGCACGGTTCGAGGCCGAGCACCGGGAGGCGCTGGGCGAGCTGGACTTGCTCGAGGAAGTCGTCGACGCGCTCGATGCGGGTGAGTCTCTAGACCAACACGCCATGAAGGCGCAGGTGGTACTCAGTTTTCTCGAGGGAACCCTGCAGCGGCACAATCACTGCGAGGAACAGGCTCTCTTCCCGCTCATCGAGGGCCAGGCGCCGACCGCCGCCTTTGCGGACGACCATACCAGGCTTAGGGCACTCGAAGAAGAATTGG
>JBDHMR010000244.1:0-3777 GCA_039656035.1 Gemmatimonadota bacterium | reverse complement strand
GCCGTCCTCGAGGCGGACCTCGGGGGGAACCTCCCACGTCGAGCGCAGTCGGTTCAAGGCGGCGATCCCCACGCCGTCGTCGGCCATGAGTGGGTTGCCCAGGCCGAGTACCACGGTGGATCTGGCGGCGTCATTCATCGACGTAGTCCAGGTCGTCGCGCACGAACCGGCCGCCGCTGATCATCGACGACACCCGCGCTTCCCGGTGCAGGGCGTCGGCCCTCACGGTCATGTAGATGTGTACCGGAATGAAGATGACGAACATCCACGTGGCCACGTGGTGCACGAAGCGTACGATCTGGATGCCGCCCAGCAGCGGTGCCACCCACCCGAAGGCACCGAAGAAGAAGCCATCCGGATTCGACAGCCCGTACATGGCGAATCCGGTGACGATCTGCACCACCACCAGTCCGTACAGCGCCGTGAAACTGATTTGTTGCAGCGCGTTGTGGCCCAGGTAGTGGGGCGCCCGCTCGGGGAAGATTAAGAGGTACTTGTACAGGATCCGCGCGGCATTGGTCCAGTTCCGGAGCCGCCACGGGATGAGCGCCGACCAGCGTTCGTACTTGTTCCCCACGAACAGCCAATAGACGCGGACGATTCCCGTGGCGATCAACGCACCCGCCGAGGCCAGATGCAGGAAGCGCATCCACCCCATGAGGAACGGGGTGGTGCCGGACTCGCCGAGCATGAAGTAGGGCCGGCCGATGAAGAGGCCGGTGACGATCAGCACCACGACACAGACGGCGGCGATCCAGTGCATCGCCCTGAGCGGTAGGCCCCAGAGGTAGATCCACCGGTAGTCGCTGCCCAGCACCGGCAGGCCCGGGTAGTGTCGCACCTTGCGGTCTCGTCCGGGCCTTTGCTTAGGATTCGATCCCATGGGAGGCGCGGTCATTGGACCTTGACCTCCGTGATGGTCCCCCCCTCTGGATCCAATACGTGGACCCCGCAAGCGTTGCACGGATCGAATGAGTGAATGGTGCGCAGGATCTCGATGGGCTGATCGGGTATGGCCAGAGGATGGTTATCCGTCAACGCCGCCTCGTAGGGACCCGGTTGCCCCTCGGCGTCCCGCGGCGACGCGTTCCATGTTGTGGGGACCACGCACTGATACCGCGAAATCGAACCGTTCTCGATTTGCACCCAGTGTCCCAGTGCGCCACGTGGGGCATCCAGGTAGCCATACCCCTGCGCCCGGTCGGGCCACGAACTCGGTTCCCACTTGTCCGAGACGAAGGTCTGGGTGTCGCCGGACTTGATGCGCTCCACCAAGCGGTCGTACCACACCTCCATGCGCCGTGCCAGCAACACCGTTTCGATGCCGCGTGCCGCCGTTCGGCCCAGGGTCGAGAACAGGGCGGCGGGCCCAACTCCGAGGCGTCCGAGCGCCTCGTTCACCAGTGCCTGTGCGTCCTCGTGGCCGGATGCGTACGCCACCAGCATGCGCGCCAGCGGCCCCACTTCCATGGGCCGACCCTCATAGCGCGGCGCCTTCATCCAGGTGTACTTGGTCTCGTCTTGGAGATATTCCCACGGTGGCTGCGGGCCGGTGTACTTGGCTTTCGTTTCGCCTTCCCACGGGTGCAGACCGGCACCGTCGCCGTCGCCGTATTCATACCAGGAACTGGTGATGTACTCCTTGACCAGGTTGTGGTCGTAGGGATGCACCTCCGACAGATCGTTGTCTAGAATGATGCCGCGCGGGAGGTACAAGGTATCGATGTCGCGAATGTCTCCGTCGGGGAATTCACCCACCGCCAGGTAATTCGGCGTGCCGCCGCCGATGGCAGCCCATTCCTTGTAGAACCCCGCGATGGCCATGAGGTCGGGCCAATAGACCTGCTCCACGAACCGCTTGGCTCGAAGGATCATGGCACGGATCTCGGTCAGGCTCTCGGCATTGATGGTCGCGGTGTCGTCGAGGTTGATGGCCGACGCCATGCCACCCACCAGGAAGTTGGGATGGGGGTTCTTGCCGCCGAAAATGGTGTGCAGCCGAATGATGTCCTTCTGCCAGTCGAGGGCCTCGAGATAGTGGGCCACGGCTAGGAGGTTCACAGCGGGCGGCAACTTGTAGGCGGGGTGTCCCCAGTACCCGTTCTTGAAGATCCCCAACTGCCCGCTCGACACGAAGGTCTTGAATCGGTCCTGTACTTCGGCGTAGTACGTCGCCGAGTTGAGCGGCCAGGGAGAGATCGAGGCGGCGATCCTGGCGGTATCGCGCGGGTCGGCATCCAGTGCGCTCACCACGTCGACCCAGTCGAGTGCGTGCAGATGGTAGAAGTGAATCACGTGATCCTGAATGAACTGCATTCCGTGGATCAGGTTCCGGATCAAGTTGGCGTTGGGTGGTATGCGGATATCGAGCGCGTCCTCTACCGCCCGGCACGAGGCCACTGCGTGGACGACGGTGCACACGCCGCAGATTCGCTGGGTGAACGCCCAGGCATCGCGCGGGTCCCGTCCTTCCATGATGATCTCGATGCCCCGGAACTGGGTCGACATGGCCCAGGCGTTGGCGATCCTGCCGTTTTCGGCCTGAACCTCGATTCGGAGATGGCCCTCGATGCGGGTGACCGGGTCCACCACGACGCGCGTCTTAGCCATCCTGCCCTCCTTCGTCTGACCGCGGTGCTGTTTGTTCAGGCGGCGGCGATGCTGCATCGTCGCCGTCGATCACCGGTAACGATTTCCGGCTACGGATCTGATGTACCGAGGTGGCGATCGCGTGGGCGGCGACGCCTGCCGTGGCCCCCAGGGCCAGGGCCGCGCCGATGAGATCCACCCGCCGCTCGACGCCGAAGCCGGCCACGTTCGGGAGCCGGTCGTAGAACGGCGTCATCGTATCCCAGAAATTGGGCTCGGTGCAGCCCAGGCACGGGTGGCCGGCGCCGATGGGCCAGTTGGTTCCGCTGTTCCACTGGAAGATCGGGCACGGGGCGAACGTCGCCGGACCCTTGCAGCCGACCTTGTACAGGCACCAGCCCTTCCGGGCCGCGTCATCGTCGAAGGTCTCCACATACTGGCCGGCGTCGTAGTGCGCTCGACGAGAACATTGGTCGTGGATGCGGGCACCGTAGGCGAACAGTGGACGCCCCTCCGCGTCCATCGCGGGCAGGTTGCCGAACGTCAGGAAGTGGACGATGGTGGCCGTGATGACGTCACCGATTGGTGGACAGCCCGCCACCGTCAGGACCGGCTTGTCCTTGACGATGTCGCGCACACCGACGGCCCCGGTTGGATTGGGACGGGCCGCCTGGATGTTCCCCCAGTGAGCGCAGGCGCCGACGGCGACAACGGCCGCCGCTCCGTCTGCGGCTTCCACCAGCACGTCGTGGGCCGTGCGGCCGCCGATCATCGTGTAGATCCCGCCATCGTTCATCGGGACCGAGCCGGTGACGATGAGGATGTATTCTCCCCGGTTCGCCTCCATCGACTCGTGCATGGCAGCCTCAGCGGCCTGACCAGCTGCGGCCATGAGGGTGTCGTTGAAATCCAGGGAAACCAGATCGAGGATCAATTCCGCGATGCCTGGCTCCCCCGACCGCAACGCACTCTCCACGCATCCGGTGCATTCCTGGAGCTGGAGCCAGATGACGCTGGGCCGTTTCTGGCTCTGGAGGGCAGCCGCTACCCTTGGAGCAGCGGCGGCCCCCAACCCGAGCACGATGGCCACATCTCGGCAGAAGGCCAGAAAATCCCGGCGTGATACCCCGCGGCGGTCGAGATGCTCAACAAGCGCCTCGCCTGGGGCCCAGGGCTGTGGGGAAGGGG
>JBDHMR010000243.1:0-3787 GCA_039656035.1 Gemmatimonadota bacterium | reverse complement strand
ATCGGATACCTCTTCGACATACTCGGTTACCACTCTGACGGTATCGTCCACCACCTGAAGAAAGCCGCCGCGAACGTGAAACCGGCGCTCCCCGCCCTCCGTGCGTACCACCAACGTGCCTTCGCCCAGAAGAGTCATGAACGGGGCGTGCCGAGGGAGGATGCCGACCTCACCGTCGAACGCCGGCGCTACCACCGAATCGGCCGGGCCATCGAAGGTCGACGCTTCCGGAGAGATCACTGAGACGTGCATTACTCGCTAGCCATCTTTTCGGCCTTCTCGACAGCGTCTTCGATGCTCCCGACCATATAGAACGCTTGTTCCGGAAGGTCGTCGAACTCACCGGCGAGGACCCGCTCGAAGCTCTCGATGGTGTCTTCCAGTTTGACGTACTTCCCGGGGAATCCGGTAAACTGCTCGGCCACGAAGAACGGCTGCGACAGGAACCGCTGCACCCGGCGCGCCCGCGACACCACGAGCTTGTCCTCTTCACTCAATTCGTCCATGCCCAGAATGGCGATTATGTCCTGGAGCGCACGGTACCGCTGGAGCGTTCGCTGCACGCCGATGGCCACCTCGTAGTGCCGGTCTCCCACATACTGGGGATCGAGGATCCGGCTGGAGCTGTCCAGCGGATCGACCGCCGGGTAGATGCCCAATTCCGAGATGGCCCGCGACAACACTACGGTCGCGTCCAGGTGGGCGAAGGCGGTGGCGGGGGCAGGATCGGTCAGGTCGTCGGCCGGGACGTAGATGGCCTGCACCGAGGTGATGGATCCCTTGGTGGTGGAGGTGATTCGCTCCTGCAGGTCGCCCATTTCAGTAGCCAGCGTGGGTTGGTACCCCACCGCGCTCGGCATGCGCCCCAGGAGGGCCGAGACTTCCGACCCGGCCTGGGTGAACCGGAAGATGTTGTCGATGAACAGCAGGACGTCCTGATTCTGGACGTCACGGAAATATTCGGCGATGGTGAGCCCGGTCAGACCAACACGGAGCCGGGCACCTGGCGGCTCGTTCATCTGTCCGAAGATCAGCGCCGTGGACTCGATGACCCCGCTTTCCTGCATCTCGAGAAAAAGGTCGTTGCCCTCACGGGTCCGCTCGCCCACGCCGCAGAACACTGACTTGCCACCATGGCCCTTGGCCACGTTGTTGATCAGCTCCATGATGACGACCGTCTTACCAACGCCGGCACCGCCGAAGAGCCCCGTCTTGCCGCCCTTCACGAAGGGCGCGATCAGGTCGATGACCTTGATGCCGGTTTCGAAGATCTCCGTCTTGGGCTCCAGGTCGGTGAACTTCGGTGGGTCCCGGTGAATGGGCCACCGCTCGTTGTCCGCCGGGATGTCGGCACCACCGTCGACCGGCTGTCCCAGCACGTTGAGAATTCGGCCGAGCGCCACGTCGCCTACGGGAGCGGTGATGGGACCGCCGGTGTCCTCGACCTCGACGCCACGGACCAAACCGTCGGTACTGGTCATGGCCACCGCCCGGACCCGGTTCTGCCCGATGTGCTGCTGAACCTCGGCCACCAGGTTGATGGGCAAGGGTCCGCTGGTGTCTTCGATCTTGAGGGCGTTGTAAATCTCCGGCAGCATCTCCGGCTCGAACTCCACGTCGATGACCGGGCCGATGACCTGGATGACCTTTCCTACGTTCTTGGTAGCCGTTGCCATGTGCGTTTCCTTGACTCCGTGTAGTGACCCGGCCCGGAGCTACCCGAGGCTGGCGGCACCGCCGACGATCTCGGCGATTTCCTGGGTGATCTGGGCCTGACGCTGCTTGTTGAACGTGCGTTGCAAGTGTTGGATGATGTCGCCCGCGTTGTCCGTTGCGCTCTTCATGGCGATACGGCGGGCACCGTGCTCCGACGCTGCCGTCTCTACCAAGCCACGGAACAGCTGGTTGCGCACGTAGAGCGGCAACAGCCGCTCGGCAATTTCCTCGGCGCTGGGGCGCAGAATGAAGTCCGGTTGTTTCCCCTCAGTACGTTTCGGTGGAACGACCGGCAGAATGTGCATGACGGTGGGCGGTGTGGACATCGGGCTGTTGAACTTGGCGAATACCAAGTCTACGCCGGCCAGGTCGCCGGCGACGAAAGCGTCAACCAGCCCGTCCATTACCTCTGCGGCGTGGTGCGCTGTCGGTTTGTCGCCGATGTCCAGGCGCTCCGTGGCCAGAGGCCGACCCAGGTACTTGAGGTAGCCGATGCCCTTCTTGCCGAGGGCGTGCACGTCGACCGTGTAGCCCGCGCGCTCGAGTTCCTCGATGCGGGCCAGGGACTTCTTGGTCAGGTTGGCGTTGAATCCGCCGGCCAACCCCCGGTTCGACGTGATCATGATTACCGCCGTGCGCGCGGGGCCGCCCTGCGCCGGTGGCTTGGGCTGCTGCAACAGCGGAAACTGCTCCACCAGTTCCGGGGTGACCAGGTCGCCGATGACGGCGGCGAGGGCCTCTGCGTAGGGGCGCGCACCCCGGACACGGTCCTGCGCCCGCTTGAGCTTGGACGCCGCCACCAACTCCATGGTACGCGTGATCTTCCGCGTGTTCTGGACCGAGCGGATACGAGCCTTGAGCTGCTGACCTTTGGCCATTTACGCCGTCACGAACAGCGGCTGGAAGGCGGCGATGGCACCGTCGAGCCCGGCGGTGAGGTCGTCGTCGAGCACTTTCTTGGTGCGGATGCCCTCGAGAACTGTCGGATGTGAACTGCGCAGGTACTCGAGAAAATCCGCTTCCCATTTGCGCACGTGCTCGAGGTCGATCTCGTCGATATGGCCATTGGTGACGGCGTAGATGATAGCCACCTGTTCTTCCACGGGAACCGGCGAATACTGCGGCTGCTTGAGCACCTCGACCGTCCGGGCGCCTCGCGCAAGCTGCCGCTGGGTGGCGGCATCGAGATCCGATCCGAACTGGGCAAAGGCCTCCAGTTCGCGGTACTGGGCCAGACTCAACCGGAGCGGGCCGGCCACTTTCTTCATGGCCTTGATCTGCGCGTTGCCACCCACTCGGCTGACGCTGATCCCCGGATCGACCGCGGGACGCACATTGGCGAAGAAGAGGTCGGTAACGAGGAAGATCTGCCCATCGGTGATCGAGATGACGTTGGTCGGAATGTAGGCCGATACGTCGCCGGCCTGCGTTTCGATGATCGGCAGCGCCGTGAGGGACCCGCCGGGTTTCTTGATGCGATCGTCGAGCTTGACGACGTCCGGATCGTCGGAAATCTTGGCCGCGCGTTCCAACAGCCGGCTGTGAAGGTAGAACACGTCGCCTGGGTAGGCCTCGCGCCCTGGCGGGCGCCGGAGCACCAGCGACATCTGCCGGTACGCGGCCGCCTGTTTCGACAGATCGTCGTAAACGCAGAGCGTGTCGCGCCCTTCCTCGTACATGAAGTACTCGGCTATCGCGGCCCCGGCATACGGCGCGATGAACTGCAGCGGCGCCGGGTCGGAGGCCGAAGAGGCCACTACCACCGTGTACCCCATCGCTCCCGCTTCACGCAGCCGCTCCACCACAGTTGCAACGGTCGACAATTTCTGACCGATGGCCACGTAGACGCAGACGACGTCATTGCCCTTCTGGTTGATGATGGTATCGATGGCGATGGCCGTCTTGCCGGTGCCACGGTCGCCGATGATCAGTTCGCGCTGGCCACGGCCAATGGGGATCATCGAGTCGATCGCCTTGATGCCGGTCTGCAACGGCTGGTTGACCGGTTGCCTAACGATGATGCCCGGGGCAACCATCTCCACCGCGCGGCGCCCCGTCTCCTTGATGGGTC